>NZ_JBHMFR020000007.1:0-257 GCF_042436615.2 Streptococcus bovismuti
GCCCTGCACATTGGTTCGTCTTGTTCAGTTTTCAAAGGTCTTTGTCACTCACTTCTCTCAAGTGACAACTATATTAGTATATCACAGTCGCTTTCGCTTGTCAACACTTTTTTGAAACTTTTTTAACTTTTTTCATCAAGTGCCTCAACCACAACATACCATAGTCCGTACGGGATTCGAACCCGTGTTACCGCCGTGAAAAGGCGGTGTCTTAACCCCTTGACCAACGGACCTGAGTTGTTATTTTCAACTCTTAC
>NZ_JBHMFR020000007.1:343-122292 GCF_042436615.2 Streptococcus bovismuti
GAAACTTTTTTAATTAATTTTACCACTGCTTCAGTTCGAGCGGTGTGTGGAAACATATCGACCGACTGAATATAATGGAGATCATAGACTTCTACTAAACGTACTAAATCACGAGCCAAGGTCGAAACATTGCAAGAAATATAGACCATTTTTTCTGGTACATAGGTAAGAATAGTATCTAATAACTTATCATCCAGACCTGTGCGTGGTGGATCCACAATCAGAGCATCTGCTCGGTAGCCTTCCTTATACCAGCGAGGAATAATCTCTTCTGCCGTTCCAGCTTCATAATGTGTGTTGTCAAATCCCATTCTTTTAGCATTTCGCTTAGCATCTTCAATGGCTTCTGGAATAATATCCATGCCTCTGAGTGTTTTAACTTTCTTTGCAAAGGCAAATCCAATCGTTCCAACTCCACAGTAAGCATCTATCAAATGGTCTTCTTTATTAACATCCAGCGCTTTTACTGCCTCACTATAGAGGACTTCTGTTTGTTCAGGATTTAGTTGATAGAAAGCGCGAGGAGATAGTGAAAATTCATAATCGAGTACACCTTCTTGAATGCTCTCTTGTCCCCAGATAATCTCTGTTTTTTCACCATAAATCTCACTGGTTTTAGCTGTATTTGTATTCACCGCTACTGTCACAACTTCTGGAAAATCTTTAACTAAATCTTTTACCAGTAGTGTTAAATTAAGCTGACGGTTTGTAACTATAATAATCTGAACCTGTCCAGTCTTTCTTGATCGTCGAACCATTATAGTTCTAACACCTAGGTTTTTTCTCTCATCTGTGATTGGAATCTGGTGATAAGTAAGTAATTCTGCTAGACGATTAGCAATCACTTGAGTTTCCTTGTCTTGTACAAGGCAGTCTTTCAACTCTACTAAGTAATGAGAGTTTTGTGCATATAAGCCAGCCTTAACCTGATTTTTAAATTTTCGAGTCTGAAATTGTAACTTAGCACGATAGTACTTGGGTTCCTGCATTCCAATAGTTGGACGAATTTCATAGTTTTCATATCCTTCAGGGGCAAATTTTTTCAGCGCTTGATGAAGTAAGTCCGTCTTGAACTCCAGCTGTTTATCATAATGCAGGTGCATGATTTGGCAGCCTCCACATTCATTGTAAATAGTACAAGCTGGCACAACTCGAAATTTAGACTTCTTGTTGACCTTTAGTAATTTTGCTTCAACAAAGTTGCGTTTAATAGAAGTAATCTGACAATAGATATCTTCTCCTTTTAAAGCTCCAGGTACAAAGACTAATGTTTTTTGGTAAAAGCCGATTCCCTCACCATTAATTCCCATGCGCTTGATTTTTAATGGTATTTTTTGTTTCACTTTCAGATTCATACCCCTATCTTATCACATTTTGAGTTATTCCGCTACCGCTTGATTTTTATATTTCATTAGTAAGTAAAGGCCTTGATATTCCTGATTTTCTTTAAAATCATATTTCCTTATATTTTCTTTAAATTCTTTAAAAGTTCCTAAAAATGTTCACAAAAAAGCCCCATAAAGGAGCCACTATACTATATGATGAGTTCAGCAGGCAAGAAACTAGCACGGTCAAACGTGCTTTTTTTATTACCTATCACCATTATACCATATATCACCAACCTATATATTCAGAAATCTAAAAGCCCCTATATTCATTTCTAAGGGTTTCTAGTTCATTCATGGAGTTCTATATGATGAAGCCCTAAAATGGGGCGTCCTAGACTCCAGTTATTCAGCTGATGGCTACTTATATGCTTCTAGTTCTCCGTTCTGGTGAATTCTAGCAAAGTTTAAGACAGCTATCTGTTTGTATCTATGATAATTAGTGGATTTTGTCCCAGCAATTTCTAAACATTCACTTACTGTTTTCTTCCTCATGTAACAATAATGGATAATAAAGTATTTTCTGGCTCGCTTGTTCTCTATCTTATTGATATCATGGACAAATGTTTCTAGACTCTCTCTGATTGCCTTTTCATGCTTACTAGTCAAATTCCACTGATCAGGTAGGACAAGTTTCCAAGCCTCTTCATCTATTGAAACTTGGTTTTCACTTCCTGCCATCCTCTGGAATCTCAGAAAGTAAGTCATCCGCTTTCTACTTTAAAGTACAAGGGTAAAAACTTAATTTCTTCCTTTTTCAAAACTAATCTTTTTCTGATAAATTGGTAGGTTTTTATCCCCTTTTTGTTTAGAGGCCTCCGACTTGGAAAAAGTTCCCTTCACCGGTTCCCAAAGTATTCAAAAAAATTTTTTCAACGTGGGGGGAGTCAATATCCTTTCAGTTCTATAAATCTTTTAGCAATTACTTTTCTTCGACTATTTATATAACGAGTAGTTTTATTTAGTTTCTCTGCCACGTCTTCCCAAGTCACACCAGCTTCTAAAAATCTCATTTTAAAGATGACTAGATCAGTATCAATCAGATTTTCCATCAAGGTATCTACAATTAATTTAAAACCTTCCAGATATCTTAAGGTTAAATCTTCTTCAATTCTAATTATAGTATCTTCAGTAGGACTTGAAGCTTTCTTGCCCTGAGATCTAATATACGTTTCATTCCCATGTTTATTGTTATGTATCAACTCTTGTCTTCTCAAGTAAATTTTATTAGCAATCGTTCTATATCGCCCTAACTCAATATCTATCCCGTCCAGGTCTCTGTTACTCAGTTCATACATAGTCAAGTACCTCCACTTCAATTTTAAAATTTTCTTATCTTGCATTCTGTCAAACTGACAAAAACTTAAAAGCCTTTCAACACTCCACTTACCAGGTATCATTGTTGTAAGTTTGACAACTCTTCAATATGACAATTTAAAGAAGTATCCCTATAATTTATTCCCCAGTTTCTCTTATCTTACATTCTGTGAAACTCACTCCATTCTGTAACTTACTGATATACATGGCTTCTAAGCCTATACTCTATTTTAGTTTATGCTTTCTTCATTTTGTGAAACTAATTTACTGAAATTAAAAACAAGGCCACTTTTGATATAACTATCAATTTCTTGATATTCAAATCAGCCTTGTTTCTGATGAATTACTCTTTACCTAAATACTCTTTAATCTCACGATATTCCTTAGAAAAATTCATATGCCCACTGATATCAGGATTTAAGAACGGAAGAATACTTGTTGGATTTACTTCTGTCCGATATACTGCAAGAGAATGCTCCTGAGTTATTTCTCCAACTACTTCTTTATGTATTTCTTCTACATCTTTCTTTAGTGATTGAATTTCATCGTAGGCATCTAAAATTATTCTAAGTTTCTTCTGGTAACGTTTATAGATTTTCTTTTCTTCAGCTCTTCGTTTAGTCTCTTTAAAGATATATTCAAATATCGCTGCCTTTGCCTCCCAGAAATTAGTATCATACTCTTTCTCTAAAAGATCGATTGATTCACTCATTTTAGCAATTTGTTCTAAGGAAGTAGCATTATCCTCAAAAAAAGAATCAATATTATCAAATGAAACCTTCTTCTCTCCAGTAATTGTTTTTCTTTTTTCTTCCAACTTTGTTCTTGCTTTTGCAATCTTATCTTTTTTATCAGCAAGATTTTCTAATGTTGATAATACTTCTCTAATATCCATCCCCTATCTCCTAATTCCATTTTATAAAGAAAGCGCAATCCGTTTCAATTTTCTTCACAACGAAACGAGTATACAGCATTAAACTCATTCCATAAATAACGGATTCACTTACCCAACGTAAGCTATTTTTATTTCTTTCAAATAAAGTAGCGAAATTATACAAATCCCCAACGAAAGCAACTTTATCGCCTTTTATTCCTAGCACTTCATCAGATACAACAATAACATCATCAACGTATAAGTTTTCTGAGTATCGTTCCTTCTTGTTAATTTTTAAAATATAATTTCCATCGCTAGATTTCTCCTTATCTAAAAACTTAAATAGTGACTGACTTAATACAAGAGTATTATGCCGTTCAGGATTCAAATCGTTTATAGTGTCTTTCAATTCGTCAAAATTAGAAACATTTTTTTCAGGTGCTTCTTTTAGAATTTTTCCAATTTCAATATTACGAGTTTTACGACAAAGACGGGTAATTTTGTTACTTAAGAAGTCTGATATATTATATTCTCCATCATCAACTTGTTCAGACGATAAGGCAATACGTCCTGAAAATGTCTTGTGTTCAAACTTGGTTCTAATCTGTTTTTTTCTAAGTTCTACACTTTTACTATCTCTAAAATCTTCTGATTCAAGTTCTGATAGATGTTCATCGTCAAAACCTACAGTTTCATATGTTCCACCAGTACCCGTATACTCAATCACATTAACAAGATCCACTAATTCTTTCCCTTCTTCAGGAACGTCATAGATACTTGTTATATCTTGTGATAATATTAAACCTGTTTTTGATTTTTCATCATCACTACTCATTCCTCTACTTCTTACATACTTTTCTACCAAACTAAATTTTTTAGCCATTTTATACTCCTTTATCTCTTTATTGCTCCTCGTTGTTTATAATTTTTTCTAAAGTTCTTAGCTCTTAGCTTTTCTTTTAGAACTCTACGAGCTTTTAAAATCATTTTTTCTAGCTGTTGATTCTTTATTTTTGTCAGCATATTTTTCTAGTATTTCATGGTTCCCACTTTCTAAACTGCTATCTTCATTTTTACATTTTGAAAATATTTTCTGTCTTTTTTCTGGATCAATAGAAAACTTACTAGCTACCACATACCCTAATGAAGTATCTACCGTCATCTTCTTCACCTCCTTCTTCTCAAACAAAAAGGGACATACCACTAGCATCATATGCTTACGGTATGCCCCTGAGTTGTTCTCAATAGACTTATTTTTTAGTTTCTTTTTTGACTAGATGAGTAAATTTCCCATCTGAGTAGACTAAAGTTATCTCTCCAAATCTTGGAACTTTTTCTATCTCTATTATACCACATTTTTCGTAGACAATAAAGCCTTTTTCTGTTGAAAATTTCATTTCATCCATATCTATTAACCTTTCTCTCCTCTCACTGTGTTAATCGTGTATCGCTTATCTTTGATTGTGAAAGCCTTAAAAGTGTTCCCTTCTAAACCTTTCAAAATTCTACTTGAATTTCTAGCATTGTAGACCGTTCGCAATTCACTGCTATCTAGGTTCGTGTTGAAAATCGTAGTTTCTCGATTGTTGATAATATCAAACAAGAAATCCTGTTCCCAATCGCTCTTAGGTGTTACTGTCCCATTTTTTGCCCCTAGGTCATCGATGATTAGGAAATCAACATCAACAAGCTTTTTAACCGCCTCATACTCTGTTAAGTTGGCATTTCTTCCATAAGCCCAACCTTCTTTTATCTGCTTGATAATCTCGGTTAAGCTGACAAATAAGACACTCTTAGGATCGTTCTTCTCTCTGAAACTCTCATTGATTTCTTTGGCCAGGGCAAGCGATAAATGACTTTTTCCTATTCCTGTGCTACCGCTAATTAAAGTATTTCCCGTCATACCTGCAAGGTACTTCTGGGCTTGCCCTTTTACAAACTCTAACATCTGACCTTCCTCTGTAGTCTTAACAAAGAAATTATCAAATGTCGCTCCCTTTAACTCTTTAGGAATTGTACTATCACGCATTAATACATCATAAGTTTTAAAATATGTTTGTCTAGCAACAAACCTCTGTAATAGGTCTTCCTCTTTTTGTTTAATCTCCCCCTTCACACACTCCGGGCAAAATGGTTGTATTTTCCTTTCTGAACTCCCTACTACAGGTATAGAAATCTCCCAGTAATTTACCTGATGAATATCACAAACTTTATCTGATATTTTTTTGTTATTGAACTCTTTAAATTGTTCCTTCATCTTTGCAACTCCTAAAATGGTAGGTCTGGGAAGTTATCTTCAGACTTCCCTTTTATTGTTTTGGGCTTTTGATTCAAATAACCATCAAACTTAGACCCGAAAAGTGTTTCAGGTCTCAGATATTTAGAAAATTCAGGACTATCCTTCCATTCTGCCGTTTTAATATCTATCACCTGTTTAAAATCTTCAAGTGTATAGCCTTCTTTGAATCGTGCTAGTAAAAGCCTTTTTGTCTTATCAACAAACTTATACCTCTTATTAGCTACTTGATTCAGATAAACAATAGGAATCCAAAGTTCTTTATATTTTGTTTTCTCTAAATCTTTTATAGCTGTTTCTTCAAGCCAAGTAGGAAAAGTGAAGTCGGGATTTCCCGACAATATATTATCTAAATATAAATTATTACTCTTACTATTAACTCTATTCTCTTTCTCTATCTCTGTTGGACATGAGTTGGAAAAAGTCTCTTTACTTTGGACATTCTCCAATTTTGGTATATCTTGACTATTTTTTCTTTGGTCTCGCTTATATTTCGCCCAGTTTGTTTCACTCTCAACCATGGCTTTTGCTTGCGATAATGTAGCATGGCCATCATCATCGATCTGAATTAGTCCGCATTTTGTAAAATATGCAACTGTCATATTTATATCATCTTCAGAAACATCTAGTTTTAAAGCTAATTCCTGTACCAAACTATCAAAATATCCTTCATAGTACAAAATACAATCATCTTCTAA
Organism: Streptococcus bovismuti; assembly: GCF_042436615.2. Classification (GTDB taxonomy): domain Bacteria; phylum Bacillota; class Bacilli; order Lactobacillales; family Streptococcaceae; genus Streptococcus. The sequence goes on from NZ_JBHMFR020000007.1 coordinate 6,914, forward strand.
ACTTTCCAACATAAGACGGATATAAATCACTGTCATAGTGTAGCCACCAGGCATATTTTTAAGTCGTTTAATAAAAAGATTATCAAAAAATTTCTTATCAACTTTTAACCAAAAATATATTTTAGTCTTTGCCATCATCTACCCCCAGGAACTTCAAAATATCCGTAACTTTGTAATAGACTTTTCTAGTATCTTCTAGTGGTGGTTGGTAGCGTCTTAGTCCTGCACCTTCCCACTTTTGCAAGGTTTTGTATTTTATATCTAACTCGTCCATAGCTTCTTGTGCTGATATTAAACCAGTTAGTCGTGGTTTAGGTCTTTCTCGGACTGCTAGATAGTTTTCTACTACTGTGCTTATTCTATTGGTTAAATCGTGTTCGCTTTCTTTACTCAAACTAAACATATCCTTCCACCCCTTTCAGTGTTAAATTCATTCTATTCCTCATTTTCTAGGCTGGTTTATGGGTTCGGAAGGTTATTTGGTCACTTAATGCCCTAAATAACATATCTTCCTGATCATTTAAAATCATCTCAATAGTTTTACAAACTTTATGTCTTAAGTTTGTATCCGAAAGTTGATTATCTAATACTCCGAAAATTGCTGATAGATTTTCTATGTTCTCTATACGCTTAACTATAAAAGCCTCTATTGTTAAGCCTTGCTCATCTAATTTCTCTTTAGTATATAAATGTACTCTATAAGTCATTTGATATCTCCTTGTTTATTAACACCTGCAAGCTGGATATATCGCCCATAATCAGGGTTTAAATCCTCGCTAGGTGTTGTTTCTATCGTCTGTTGGTTTTCTCGCTCTATTTTGGCGCTTTTTTCGCGGTCTCGGTGGTTTAAATAAATCAGCAAGCCAATCAATACCACCATGAAGATTACCGCCTGTGTATTGCTTAAATCTAGTTCATTCATGCTATGCCCTCGCTTGGTAATTCTTGATATAATTCACTTGATAGCTGTGCTCCATCTTCAGAAAGTCGTACACCTCTTCTGGAGTTACTTTATCATCTAAAAAGTCAATGATGAACTGAAAGAGGTTCGGATGTTTATCCTTGATTTTAGTCATTCGATTGTAAAATTCTGATTGTGTCATTGCATTGCCTCTTCAAATTTTTCTACAAGACAATCTTTATTTACTTGTCGGGTCCCATTTTTAGAGTTAAAAAGAATACCCTTCAAGGTTATAGTAGCCTCTAAATACTCCTTTTCAGCATATTCTATATACGCCTGTTGCTCTGTTGCATTGTCAAAAAAATGCTTGGCTTGGCGTTTAAAGAATGCTTGTCGCATAGCATCCAATTCAAAAATACCAGGGTTGAAAAAGATTCCCGTAGTTCTTTTAGAGATCGCTTTGATTTTATGGCTGTCATTCAATTCAGGAAGTTCAATCCAAAGTAAGCGGTGTAAATCTTCTTTGATAGCTTTTAATTGTCCTGATAAGAGTCCTATTCTTAAAAAATCATTGTTTTCGTCTGCTTGGTGTAATTCCATACTAATTCTATCCAAGCTTTTAGCGATAATATCGTATGTTGTTTCTGTCATAGTCTGTTTTCCCTTTTTCCTATATTGGATTGTTTCACCACTCCAAACGCTGGGCGATTGCCCCAAGTTGGCGAACGCTTGTAGCGGTGTTTCGTGGGTAATTACCCATCTTTCAACTAAACAAGGTCTTAGAATCACCCCGTCAGCGCTTGATTTCAAAACCTTTTCTAATTGCTTGCCTGCTCTTCGGTTTTTCTTTAGATATTTGATAGAATAGATATTTTTTGCTATAATCAAAGCATAGAAAAAATTTCTATATCCTTAATCTTGTCGCTTGCTCGCCTCGTCTAAAATTTGAGCAAGTGATTTTTTTATTTTCTTTTTGCATGATTACTACCTGTCTGTGGTTTATAAATCAAATCTTTACTATCGATAAGATCCAGAATCCAGCTGAATCCCTGCTTCACCATTTCAAGAAATGCGCCCAGGTCTTCACTGTCCAAGTTCTCGTAGTTCATACAAAGATATTCGGCTAGTTGTCTGTCTTTCTCAACTAGCTTTTTAAAATCCTTGGAATACTTAGGAATTTCTAACCCTTTGGCATTTGTAACTGTCTTAAATTCATTTTCCATTTTCTATACTCCTATACTTTAAAAATTAATTCCTTAATTTCTGAATACCCCCTATTCAAGTTAATCATGGCTATTGCCATATCTTCCAAACGTTGGTAGTTTGTCAGTTCATCACTTGTTAAACTGTCAATACCGTTTCCACTTTCTCGCTCTTGCATGAGTTGGGACTTGTTTTTCCCAGTCGCTCCCTTTAGCAGTAAGTTTGTAAGTGTACTATAGGCATGCTTGGGCGCTTTCTCCCATGATTTGATAGCTTCGGTTAAGGTCTTGCGCTTTGGCTTTTCCAGTTCCCTTTGAAGATAGCGTTTAGAAAGTTCATCACGCATTTCAAAGAATGCTTTGACTAGGTTCATTTTGAATTGCCGTACTGGTTCGGTATTCTTTAGATAAGTGATCAGCAAGGTTGCCTGTTGCTCATTCAGAAGATAGATTTTTTTCGGTTGCCCTCTCTTATCTAATTTATGGATTTTAAATCCAAGTATTCCCAACGCTTCAAAATCAGCTTTATTGTCTCTGACTAAGCGTGTAATAGTATGATGCTGTACTTCAGCACATTCAGCGATAATCTCGCTCGTAGTATACGGCTCTTTCTTGCCGTCCATGTAAACCAGTTCCATTGGTTCGCTCCTTTCTTCTTTTGTCAGTGCTTGCCACCTAAAACAGTACCAAGGTAAAGCATTAAAGTAGGGTAAAATCGGAGAATATGAACCCCTACAAACCCTTGATACTGCTATAGGTAGCAAGCAAATTACACTAACGAATATTTAGTTAGATCCGTTTATCAATCCCCAGTAGTAAAGCACCACATGAGAAATCTGTAAATGTAGAGTATTATTGCGATTAGTTCGCTCCTTTCTAATAATCTTCTAAAAGCCACTCTATCACACTTTCGTAAATGCGCTTAGGTGCATCGTAGTTGCCAGCTTCAATTTTTGCTAGAGTAGGAGGTGTAATTTTTAGTTTCTTGGCTAACTGAACTTTTCCAAGCTGAAGCTCCCCTCGTTTTCGACGAACTTTTTTTGCATGTTCTATTGTTAATAACATTATCGACTCACTCCTTTCTAAAAAATCTTGATTTAGACGAAAGTTTTTTCATCACACTTTGAATTATAAACGAATTTATTTTCGTTGTCAAGCGATAAATGAAATTTTTTTCGTCTATGATTTTATTTTTTCTCTCTACTATGTTATACTTTAGATAAACGTATAAGAGGATAACTAATGGAAAAACAAACACCTAAAAATAATCTAAAAAAACTTAGAATAGAAAAAGGATTCTCCCAAAAAGAATTTTACGAAGATATTATAAAAAAAGAACTAGGTTTGGATATTACTTTACGAACTTATCAAAATTGGGAAAATCCAAATAATGAAATCAAATCAAAACCTGCTCTACTACTTGCAGAATATTTCGGGGTAAATGTTGGATATCTTTTAGGGGAAGACGAAAGAAGAACAACCTACCTAACCTCTACTCTAGAGAAATATAGTGATAACATGGAATCCCCAGTAGATTTCGCAGGATATGGTTTGTTGGCGCTAACTCGTGGTGAAAAAGTAAGGGATACCGTAATAGAAAACCTTAGAGAAATCACAGACTATTATGGACATAGAAGATTTGCTAAAGAAGAATTTAAAAATTGGAATCAAGAAAAAAAAGATCTTATGTTAAAAGGAATGCAAGACTATGCTGATTCAAATATTGGAAGATTTCTTGCGGGTCTAATGACCTTTCCTGATAAGACTAAAATTACTATTATTGATTTTTTAACACTAGACAATAAAGAAAGGGAAGCTATTAGTACAATAATTTCCTCATTAGCTGATAATCCTGTTCTTCATAAAGATTATGATGACTAATATAAAATCTATAATCACTATATAAGCTCCATATCCGCCAATAGCTACTCTATCCCATAGGTCTATTGTAAAAAAGATGGAATATCCCACTAAATCTTTTATCAGAAAAACATCAGCATATAGGAGGCTACTTATGAAAAAATTACTAAGCACATCAGCTATTTTACTTTCTGCTACCGTTCTAGTAGCTTGCTCTAACAATCAATCAACTACTAAAGATAGCTCAGAGCAACCAAAAACGGAGCAAAAAAACACTACTTCAACAAACACAAAAGCCAAAGTAGATAACAGTAAATACGATAATCTAATTTCTGAAATCAAATCAAAACTAGATCCTGAATCAACTGGAGCAATAAGCGTTAAAATTCAAAATAACGTAATCGATTCAGATTCATCCGAACCGCATGATACAATCATGATTTTGCTAACTGGAACGGCTAAAGATAGCGCAAAAGAGACTATGGACGCAATCAATTCAAATTCTGCTACAACTAATCAGCAAAATGCAATTACTGTATTTCGGATGTCTATATCTGAGTTTGCTAAAAAATTACCAGACGACAATACTACTCTTTCCCTTGGGTATGAAAAATCTGCTGATCAATACGACTTAATCGCAAAATCTTCAAAACAAAAAGATTTTATCCCTGTTGGCGAAATCATCGTAAATTAAAAACTCCCCCATATTCGCCAATAGAACCCCTATTTCTAAGGTCTATTGTGCAAAAACAGGGGAAATTGAAGAATAGAAAGCCGATTTTACTGACTAAAGCACAAAAAACGGCAAAATAATTATTGACAAAAACGCTATTTTGTCAATAATTAAAAAGTTAAATCGAGCTATTAAAATTTAATCTATAATTAAGTTACTTAGAGGTTTACCCTCATATTTTTTAAACTTTGAGCCTCAGCGCTCCAGGGAAGTAGCTTAGTTGTTACTTCCCTTTTTTGGCCTGAGGTAAAGATATAATCTAGAAAGATTTTAAGAATATTGTAGGAGTGTGAAAATGGCAAAATATGAAATTTTTTTACCACGGACTCTTAATAACGAATATCCTATTCTACTTGAACTCTATCAACAAATAGAGAATATTCTTCCAGTTCTAGAAGAAAAAGATAGTGTCGTTTTTAATTTTGAAAACATCCGTTGGATAAATGCTGAAATGACTGTTTTTTTAGGAATGGTTTTTAGCGAAGTTACTGCTAGAGGAGCAAAAGTATATGCCCTATTAGATAATCTCTCCTTAAAATCCAAGGAAATCCTTTTAAAAAATGGATTTTTAAAACATTTTGGCTTAGAATACGAACTAGACGATACCTACAATACCACTATACCGTTTTTTAGAGAATTTATATATAATATTGACGTAATTGACGAATATATAGATGATGAGTTATTAAGGCAGATTCGGACTAAAACCTCTGAGGATTTTTTAAGCGAGATAAAAGAAGCCTTGTTAGAAATCATCCATAACGTTCGAGACCATTCTCATTCAGACGTACTCTATATGTGTGGTCAACACTACCCTCGCAAACCTAGTGATAGTAAAAAGGGGACCATATCTTTTGCTATATCTGACAATGGTATTGGAATGATAGAAAATATCAAAAATAAAGGACATTCTTTTCCTGACTCAGTAGATTACTTTGAGTGGGCTTTTGATAAAGGAACGTCTACGAAAGAGAATTATGATAGCGGAGTGGGGCTATACCTGCTTAAGAAAAAACTCAATGGAAAAGGCGAAATTAAAATAGTATCAAATAACGGATATTATCACATCGATAAGACAGGCTATACTACTTTTTTAGAGTTCCCGTTTAACGTATCTGGAACACTTGCAATCATTACTCTTTTTCTTGATGATTGCCAAACAACTTCTCTTTCTGATACAATAGACTTATCAGAATTACTAGACGAATGGTTTTTATAAAGGAGTAAATATGAAAACACTATATATCGCCGAAATTATTAATAATAAATCAGCTATCCTATCCGACACTGGAGAAATTGTTTTCCAGAAAATTAAAGAATACATTGAAAAAAATGAACCGGTAACACTAGATTTCACAGGGATTGAAACATTGACCACAGCTTTTCTAAATCTCGCAATTGGCCAGCTTTATGACTTAAAACCAACAGACCAACTAACAAAATTAGTAAAGATAAAAAAATCATCAGTCAGTAATTCTCATTTGCAAAAAATTGGTCTCGTTCTAACTAATAGCAAAGAAAAAAGACAAGAATTAGCTGATCTGCAGGACGAGGTAATGCAGGATGGCTATTGAAAAAGATTTGAACACTTATACCTTAAATCCAGGTGAAAGTTTTATAGTTGATACAAATGTTTGGATATACCTTTTCTCACCTTTTTCTACTAACGACTTTGGTTATCAAAATTTCTTAGACGAAGCCCAGATTAAAAATTGCAAACTCTTTATAAACTCACAAATCATTTCAGAGTATATCAATGTTATTTGTAGAACAGCTTATGAAAAGTATGTAAGAGCTAATGGATTAACTAAGAATAGATTTAAGTTTAAACGTGATTATCAACAAACTGCAGATTACTTAAGCAATTATCAAATAGCTTGCGACAGCGTAAAATATGATCTTTTAAAGTATAGTAAGATTTTACCAATTAAACTTTGGCATATCCGCCATAGCTTGAACGACTTTTACCAAATGAAAGACTACAACGACCTTCTCTATACTAAGATGACAAAAGGGAAAATTAAAATCGTTAGTCACGACAAAGATTTTGGTAATCATCCTGAAGATATTATCTGGTTACACTATTAAAAAAGTCCCCCATATTTGCCTTGTTTTCTATTCTGGTACAATTTACCGTCTGACTGCTTAAAATCGAAAACTAGGGGCTTCTCGTGCCTCCTCGCCATGGTATAAACTCAAAACCTTTTCTAATTGCTTGCCTGCTGATGGAAAAGGAGTAAAACCATGAAGATTACAGAATACAAAAAGAAAGATGGATCAGTAGTTTACCGTTCCAGCGTTTATCTTGGTATTGATACCGTAACAGGTAAGAAAGTCAAGACAACCATTTCAGACAGAACCAAGAACAGACTCAAAAGCAAGGCTATCCAATCCAAGGTAGAATTTGAAAAAAACGGCTCAACAGTCACAAAAACCGTTAATGTTACCACCTATCAGGAATTGACGAACCTCTGGCTAGAAAATTATTGCCATACAGTCAAACATAGCACTCTTATAGGCGCAAAAAACAATATAAAAAAGTATCTCCTACCAGCCTTTGGAGACTACAAACTGGATAAACTGACACCCCCAATCATTCAGCACCAGGTAAACCAGTGGGCAATAGATTACAATCAACTAGGAAAAGGTTATCAGCAATATAACCAACTCCATGCCTTAAATAAACGCATATTATCCTATGCCGTTTCCTTGCAAGTCATTGCTTCAAATCCAGCTAGTGATATCATCGTCCCACGGCGCAAACCCAAAGAAGGGCAAAAACTGAAATATCTGGATGACGACAATTTGAAAAAATTCTTAGATTATCTGGATCAGTTGCCAAACACTTACAAAAATTTCTCTGATACGGTGTTATATAAGACACTTCTAGCGACTGGTTTGCGTATTCGTGAGTGTCTAGCATTGAAATGGTCTGATATTGACTTACAAAACGGTAGCATTTCAGTTACCAAGACTTTAAACACCCTCAAGGAAATCACTAGCCCTAAAAGTAAAAGTAGTATTAGAGAAATAGCACTTGATACCAAAACGGTACTCATGCTTCGGCTCTATAAAGCAAGACAATCCCAAATAGGTAGGGAAATAGGGGTAACTTTTGAAAAAGTGTTCTCTGATACCTTTGACAATTATAGAGAAGCTGGAGCGCTCCGATTTAGACTAGAAAAGCATTTAAAACTGGCTGGATGTCCTCGTTTGAGTTTCCACGCTTTCCGACACACCCACGCTAGTCTATTGCTCAATGCAGGACTTCCTTACAAAGAAATCCAAACACGGCTAGGTCATTCTAAAATTTCAATGACTATGGACATCTATAGCCACCTATCCAAAGACAATAAGAAAAAAGCGACTTCCTTTTATGAAAAAGCCATTGAGAATTTACAAAGTTCCTAAAAAGTTCTTAAAAAGTTCTTAAAAAGTTCTTAAAATTCATCATTAAGAGACAAAAAACGGCTATATCAAGGGGGGTCAGCTTTTTCTCACATTTTGAGTTATAATAGAACTATGAAAATCACAAAACTTGAAAAGAAAAAAAGACTCTATCTGATGGAGCTTGATAATGGCAACAAATGCTATATTACTGAAGATACGATTGTTCGTTTTATGTTATCAAGAGATAAGGTGATAAGCGAAGATGAATTGAAAGAGATACAGGACTTTGCTCAATTTTCTTATGGTAAGAATCTGGCCCTCTACCACCTATCCTTTAAAGCACGCACTGAAAAAGAAGTAAGAGGATATCTGAAAAAATACGATATTGATGAAAACATCATTTCTCAAGTCATTGCTAATCTTAAAGAAGATAGGTGGATTAATGATGGCCAGTACGCTTATGCTATCATCAATGCCAATCAACTTTCAGGAGACAAGGGGCCTTATGTACTGACTCAGAAACTAGCACAAAAAGGGATTTCAAAATCTACTATAGAAGAGAGCTTGAAAGAATTTGATTTTTCGGAAGTTGCTCAACGTGTAGCTAATAAACTGTTGAAAAAATATGAAGGAAAACTTCCTGCTCGTGCCTTGCAAGATAAGATTATTCAAAATCTGACCAACAAGGGCTTCTCTTACTCTGATGCTAAAAGTGCCTTTGACGAGTTGGATAGTCAAGTTGACCAAGAAACGACTCAGGAACTCATCTTCAAGGAACTTGATAAGCAATATGCCAAGTATGCACGAAAATATGAAGGATACGAACTTAAACAGCGTTTAACCCAAGTTTTAGCACGAAAGGGCTACGATTTTTCGGATATAGCAAGCGCTCTCAGAGAATATCTTTAATATTTTCATATAAAATTCACAGATTTTATGTAATTTTATGGTACAATAGTAAACGATAAACTTATAAATTGTAGAAAGTTGGTTAGTTATGAAGCTTCCAAAAGAAGGCGACTTTATTACAATTCAAAGTTATAAGCATGACGGGAGTCTCCACCGAACTTGGCGGGACACCATGGTACTAAAAACAACAGAAAACGCCATTATTGGTGTCAACGATCATACACTTGTTACCGAAAGTGATGGTCGTCGTTGGGTTACTCGAGAACCGGCTATTGTTTACTTTCACAAGAAATATTGGTTTAATATCATTGCCATGATCCGTGATAATGGAATTTCCTACTATTGCAATATGGCTAGTCCCTACTATCTGGATGAAGAAGCACTGAAGTATATTGATTACGATTTGGATGTTAAAATTTTTACAGATGGGGAAAAACGTCTCTTGGACGTTGAGGAGTATGAGCGTCACAAACGCAAAATGAATTATTCTGATGATTTGGACTATATTTTAAAAGAACATGTCAAAATTCTTGTTGATTGGATTAACAATGGACGAGGTCCTTTCTCAGAAGCCTATGTAAACATTTGGTACAAGCGCTATGTAGAACTAAAGAATCGGTAAAGTTGTCAAACTAGGGTGAAAGCCCTAGTTTTTTCATTTGAAAAACCCAACTTTTCAGCTGGGTTGGTCTTTATATATCTAATTTCGTAACAGTAAATTTGATGTGGGAATAGTCTTTTTCAACATTCTTATCAAGCATGAACGCTGTGGCGTCCTTCTTAACTTGAACCAGGTCAATATTCTGTGCTTGGGCTGCATAGACGCATCCACAATAACATTGACGGTAGATGTCATACTCTTCACACATCTCTACTGAACGTTTGTAACCCTGATTTTTCTTGAAATCACTTGGAAGATAGTGGGTTGTGTAAATTTTTTGCACATCGATTCCGATGCTGTTGATGGTTTGAGAATTCTTATGAGGACTGATGGTCAAGGCTGAACCAAAGTAGTCAAAGCCCAAATCCATAGCCACTTGCGCTGTCTTATCCAGTCGGTAGTCAAAGCAAACCTTGCAACGGTCGCCACCTTCTGGTTCTTCTTCCAGTCCTCTGACTAACTTACGGTATTCATTGGGTTCATAGGGAGCTTCTAGATACTGGACCGTATTTCCTGTCCGCTCATTAAAATCACTGACAAATTTCTTGGTAACATAGGCACGCTTATGGTATTCTGCCTTGGGATGAATATTGGAATTGGCAAAATAGATGGTCACATCTGCATACTTAGTCAAATATTCTAGGGTATAGGTACTGCAAGGGGCACAGCAAACATGCATGAGAATGGTTGGCCGTTGCTCATTTTTCTCCCATACTTGGACCATCTTCTGCATGACACGGTCATAATTAATCTTCTGATTGGGGTTCATCTTGCTCAGAATCTCTTCTACATCGATCATGTTTTTCTCCTTTTTCTAGTCTTATTTTATCATATAAGTTAGGAGAGCTCAAATCAATTTAGAAATGAACATCATAAAAAGGAGGAATAGGCATTCCCTCCTTTTGTGTTTTCTATAGAAAGCTTACATCATACCGCCCATCATGCTTGGATCCATTGCTGGAGCTGGAGCTACTGGTTCTGGTTTATTGGCTACGACTGCTTCTGTAGTCAAAATCAAGCTGGCTACAGATGCTGCATTTTGTAGGGCTGAACGACTAACCTTAACTGGATCGATAATCCCTTGATCAATCATATTGACCCACTCACCAGTTGCTGCGTTGAATCCTGTACCAACTTCAGCATTTTTCAAACGATCGATAACGATAGATCCTTCAAATCCTGCATTGTGGGCGATTTGACGAACAGGTTCTTCCAAGGCACGGAGAACAATATTGCGCCCTGTCGCTTCATCTCCTGTCAATTCCAAATCAGCCACAGCTGGGATAACATTTACAAGAGCTGTTCCACCACCTGCAACGATTCCTTCTTCAACGGCTGCACGAGTAGCGTTAAGAGCATCTTCGATGCGAAGTTTCATTTCTTTCAACTCAGTTTCAGTTGCGGCTCCGACCTTAATAACCGCTACACCACCTGACAATTTGGCCAAGCGTTCTTGCAATTTTTCACGGTCAAACTCAGAAGTTGTAGTTTCGATTTGAGACTTGATAACTGCAACACGGTGAGAAATGGCTTCAGGATTTCCAGCACCTTCTACGATAACAGTGCTATCTTTGTCCACGGTTACTCTCGCTGCTTGACCAAGAGCTTCAATTGTCGCATCTTTCAACTCAAGACCTAGGTCTTCTGTGATAACTGTTCCGCCTGTCAAGATTGCAATGTCTTCTAGCATAGCTTTACGACGGTCACCAAATCCAGGCGCCTTGACTGCCACCACGTTGAAGGTTCCACGAATCTTGTTCAAAACAAGAGTTGGAAGAGCTTCGCCATCCACATCATCCGCAATAATCAAGAGCGGACGATTGCTTTGGAGAATGCTTTCTAGGAGCGGCAAGATTTCTTGGATATTGGAAATCTTCTTATCAGTAATCAAAATGTATGGATTTTCAAGATCAGCTACCATTTTTTCGCTATCTGTTACCATGTACTGTGAAAGGTAACCACGGTCAAACTGCATTCCTTCCACAACTTCAAGTTCTGTTTCCATACCACGTGACTCTTCGATAGTGATGACTCCGTCTTTGCCAACTTTTTCCATGGCTTCAGAAATGTACTCACCGACTTTTTCAGAACGAGAAGATACGGCAGCAACCTGAGCAATGGCTTCTTTATTGGCAACAGGGATGGCGTTGTTTTTCAAAGCTTCAACTGCTGCGGCAACTGCTGTTTCAATCCCACGACGAATACCGATTGGATTTGCACCTGCTGTGACGTTTTTGATTCCTTCACGGACGATAGCTTGGGTCAAGACTGTTGCAGTCGTAGTCCCGTCACCTGCGATATCATTGGTTTTTGAAGCTACTTCTGATACCAATTTGGCACCCATATTTTCAAAATGGTCTTCCAATTCGATTTCTTTGGCAATAGTTACACCGTCATTGGTGATGAGTGGTGAACCGAATGATTTTTCAAGAACAACATTGCGGCCTTTTGGTCCCAAGGTTACTTTAACAGTGTCTGCAAGGATATCGACACCACGGACCATAGCTGAACGAGCATCTGATGAAAATTTAATTTCTTTTGACATACTTACTTTCTCCTTCTATTCTTCAATGATAGCCAAAATGTTAGCTTCGCCTACGATGATATACTTTTCATCACCATCTTTGACATCAAGACCTGCGTGGGCTTCAACTAAGACACGGTCTCCAGCCTTAACACTTGGAGCAACCAAGTCACCGTTCAAGGTACGAACACCTTGTCCAGTAGCCACAACTTGAGCTGTTTTTGTTTTTTCTTGGGCTGAGCCTGCAAGGACAAAGCCTCCAACAGTTTGTTCTTTTTCTTCGATTTTTAAGACCACACGGTCCCCTAATGGTTTCAACATCTGCTTTCCTCCATAATGAGATAGATATCATTAGCACTCTTTATATTCGAGTGCTAATTCATAGTTCTATTGTATCACTTGGTCAAAAATAGTCAAGAAAAAAGTCTGACTTTTTCAAGATAAAAAGCCTGAGACCAACTCAGACTTTTCAATACTTAAAATGGCAATTCTTCCTCTTCCAAGACCAAGTCCGCCAAATCTTGGCCTACATTATTTTCACGCATGGCACGTTGGGCACGACTTTCCAAGAGTTGGAATCCTGTGACGAGGACTTCGGTCACATAATTCATTTGACCATTTTTCTCAAAACGACGGGTACGCAATTCCCCATCAACAGAAATGAGACTACCTTTGGTTGCGTAGCTTGCCAAAGTTTCTGCTAGTCTGCCCCATAGGACCATATTGACAAAATCAGCTTCACGTTCACCGTTTTGATCTTTGTAACGACGGTTCACAGCGATAGTTGCTCGCGCTACCGACTTGTCATTGTTGGTTTTGTGCAATTCTGGTGTAGACGTTAAACGCCCAATCATGATAACTTTATTATACATATTTTATTCCTCCTACTTATCTATTCGTAGGAAATCAAAAAAAGTTACAAAAATTTGTAACTTTTCGAGGAAATTTTTTACTTTTTATGAACCATGAAACCTGTCGCCTGTTGATTTGCCATAATAGTCATATCTGTAATCTGCACACGACGAGGTTGACTGGTCACATAAACTACTGTGTTGGCAATATCCTGAGCTTGCAAGGCTTCAATTCCCTGATAGACCGTTGCAGCACGCTCTTTATCACCATGAAAACGTACCATAGAAAAATCTGTTTCGACAATCCCCGGTTGAATGGTCGTCACCTTGATATCCGTTGCGATGGTATCAATTCGCAGACCGTCTGAAAAGGTCTTAACCGCTGCCTTGGTAGCTGAATAAACAGCAGCACCAGCATAGGCGTAAATTCCTGCAGTTGAGCCCATATTAATAATATGCCCTTGATTGGCTTTTACCATTGCTGGCAAGAAACAGCGAGTGACTGCCATCAAACCCTTAACATTGGTATCCAGCATAGTCAACATATCCATCTCTTCATAGTCCTGATAAGGTGCTAAACCTAGAGCCAGCCCGGCGTTGTTGACCAAGATATCAATCTTCCCTATCGTTTCTAGAATATCGGAGCAGACCGTCTTTACCATGTCCATATCCGTCACATCCAGTGGAAAGGTCCAAATTGTTTGATTTGGAAAGGCTACTGAAAACTCCGACTTGAGGGCTTCTAGTCTGTCTGTCCGTCGTCCGGTTAGAACAACATTCTCACCCTGCTCCAGATAAGCACGCGCAATCGCTTCACCGATTCCTGATGTCGCTCCTGTAATCACTACATTTTTTGCCATCTTATTTCCTTCTAGCTGGTCTATCAGATACTAACAACTTCTTAGGCAGTCCAGTGCTTAGCTGGATCAAATGGTGTTCCGACAACTTGGTCTTCTGATAACTCAATAACACCGCGTTTTTGCGGAGCATTTGGGAGGTGCAATTCACGAGGGCTACACATCATGCCAAAACTCTTTTCACCTCGAAGCTCGCCTGGAAAAATGAGGTTACCTTTTGGCATCATGGCACCTGGAAGAGCGACAATGGTTTTCAGACCGACACGCGCATTTGGAGCACCTGCAACAATTTGTACTGTCTTGTCACTTGCGACTGCAACTTGGCAGATGTTGAGGTGGTCACTATCTGGATGAGCTACCATCTCGACAATTTCACCAACAACAAACTTAGGTTCCTTGTCATTGAAAATTTCTTCTGTAAAACCTTCCGTTTGTAATTCTTGGTTCAAACGAGCGACTTGCTCATCTGTCAAAAAGACTTGACCGCGCTCTGCAATTTCAAACAAACTTGAAACTTCGAAAATATTCCACGCCACTGTTTCCCCATTATCTTTGCGGAAAACACGAGCTACCTTGCCTTTGCGCTCCACATCCAGTTTGGCATCTCCGCTATTTTTCACGATGACCATAAGGACATCACCGACATGTTCTTTGTTATATGTAAAAATCATTGTTTCTATTTTCTCCTATTTCAGTCCTGCTAAAAAGTCGTTAATTTGTTGCTTGCTTTTACGGTCGCGATTAACAAAACGACCAATTTCCTTGTCTTTTTCTAGAACAACAAGGCTAGGAATTCCATATACATCCCAGAGTTTGGCCAAATCCATATACTGGTCTCGATCCACGCGAATAAAGGTGAACTCTGGATTGGTCTCCTCAATCTCTGGCAATGCAGGATAGATATAACGACAATCGCCACACCAGTCTGCTACAAAAAGAAAGACCTTCTTGCCATCTTTTTCTACTAAAGATGCTAACTCTTCTAAACTTGTTGGTTGTATCATAAGACTTCCTCCTCATAGACTAGGTCTTCATTTTCATAGACAAAGGTATAATGACGGCCATCCTCAAAAATGACGCCACCAACCAAGCTCTCTAGACTGCTTTCATAGACTTGAACATAGAGGGTCGCAATTTCCCCCATGTCTGAAAAATGGTCTCGCACAATCGCTGTCAACTCTTCCTGAGTCTTCATGAGCTTACGGTCATCTGCAACTTTTTTCGTAGCAAGGGCAAGGCTCCCAATACCAAGCAGGGCCAGACCTGCCATCCACATTTTTTTAGCTTTCATACCATTCATTTTAACACAAAAAAGGCTTTAGGACAAATGAGGAAGCAGCAGAAAAGCAAGTAAAAAGCCTCTTCCTTTAAGGAAAAGGACTTCTTATACTTATTGCCAGGCGCCTGAGTTACCAACGTAGTAACCATCTGGTGTGTAGGTATTGCGAAGCATCTTACCTGATGAAGCCAGATAATACCACTTGCCATTATCTTTGACCCAATCATTCGCTAACATGGCACCAGAAGAACTTACATAATACCATTCTCCCTTGTCATATATCCAAGTGCTTGCTTTCATAGCTCCTGAAGTTGATAAATAGTACCACTGGCCTTGGTCGTAAAACCAGTCACTAGCAATCATGGCTCCTGATGATCTAAAGGCATACCAGTTCCCACCTTGATAGAGCCAAGTTTGATTGAACATGACTCCTTTATCATTCATAAAGTACCAAGTTCCCTTGTCCTTAACCCAAGCGTTCTGTACTAATTGACCTTGTTTTTGATAGTACCAGTTTTGGTTTGATTTTAGCCAACTTTCTGCTTTTACAATCGGATAAAGTTCTTTGAAAGATCCTCCATCATCATATTTATGACTGATAGATTTTAGTTTTTCAAGTTTCAACTCGCCATTGTCATAGTCCGCCCAAGCAAAGACTTTTTGACCATTGACAGTCTCTGGTAAGGTAGCATTGTAAGTCTTGGTTTGATAATCCCATTTAGCATCGAGGTAGGTGTATTGATCATTCGATTCTTCAATACGATAGTAACCTCTCTTTCCACTATCATCATGAATATTATCCACAACTTTCGTTGACCAGGTCTTCACTTCGTTTCCGCTCTTGGCTTCTACCTTGATATCTCCTCTATAGCCATATGGAACATAGAAATTCAGGTAACGCCCCTCTACACCCATCATAGACTTGTCCTTTTCTTGACCTAAGAAATTGACAGTCTGATCTTGACCATTGAGACTAACCGTCCACTCGATTTTCTCGGTTTTTGGCAAATCCAAGACTTTGATATCTACTTCATGACCATTATTAAATCGAAGAATCTTGCCATCTTGATACTGTACTCCACACTTAACAACCCATTCTTCTTTAAGCTCAAATGCCTGCCCCGAATGAGGAAAAGCCAGTAAAGCTAGACCTGCTAGAGACAAACCAAATAGTGTCATTTTTTTCATTGTAGATCCTCCTTAGGTTTTGTTATGTTAATTATATCACTATGTTTTTATTTTGCAACTCATATCCTAAATATACAAGCAAAAAACCTCTGAGATTCTTCTCAAAGGTTATAATCTAGCTAATTGCTGTTCTCAACGGCTGCAGTGACAAAGGCAGTGTAGAGTTCTTCTGGGCGGTTTGGACGGCTTGACAGTTCAGGGTGATACTGACACGCTACAAAGAATTTATTTTCAGGAATTTCCACGATTTCGACCAAACGATTGTCTGGAGAAACTCCTGAAAAGACAAAGCCTGCTGCCTCAAACTGCTCACGGAAGGCGTTGTTAAACTCATAACGGTGACGGTGACGGCGTTGCACCACTTCTTGATTGTGATAAGCAGCCGCTGCCTTAGAGCCACGTTTCAACTTAGATGGATAAAGTCCCAAGCGAAGGGTTCCCCCCATATCCTCAACATCAATCTGATCACGCATGATATCAATGATAGGGTATTTTGTTTCTGGTGCAAGCTCTGCAGAATTGGCACCTTCAAGTCCCAAAACGTGACGAGCAAACTCGATACATGTCAACTGCATTCCCAAGCAGACACCCAACATAGGAACATCATTTTCACGTGCATAGCGGATGGCTTGGATTTTCCCTTCTGTGCCACGTTGACCAAAACCACCTGGTACGATGATCCCGTCCGCATCAGACAAGAGTTCTGCTACATTCTCTGCTGTCACATCATTGGCATTGACCCAATTGATTTTAACTTCTGCATCATTGGCATAACCAGAGTGTTTCAAGGCTTCGACCACTGAGATGTAGGCATCTTGCAACTCCACATACTTACCAACAAGGGAAATCTTAACTTGTTTCTTGAGGTTCATGACCTTGTCCACCATGGCTGACCATTCTGTCATATCCGCTACTGGTGCGTCTAATTTCAAATGGTCACAGACAATTTGGTCCATACCTTGTGCCTGCAAGTTCAATGGAATTTGGTAAAGATGTTCAACATCCAACGATTCGATAACGGCTTCTGGTGCCACATCACAGAACTGGGCCAGTTTGTTTTTAATTCCTTGACCAGCTGCTTGTTCTGTACGAATAACCAACATATTTGGCTGGATTCCCAATCCACGCAATTCTTTGACAGAGTGTTGGGTTGGTTTGGTTTTCATTTCACCAGCAGCCTTGAGGTAAGGAAGCAAGGTTGTATGGATATACATGACATTATCCGCACCCACATCTGCCTTCATCTGACGAAGGGCCTCTAGGAATGGCAAGGACTCGATATCCCCAACGGTTCCACCGACCTCTGTGATAATGACATCAGAGTCAGTCGTTAGAGCGGCACGCTTGATTTTTTCTTTCAAAGCATCTGTGATATGAGGAATAACCTGAACAGTTGCCCCAAGGTATTCTCCACGACGTTCCTTACGCAGAACTTCACTGTAGATTTTACCAGTTGTCACGTTGGAATATTTGTTAAGATTGATATCAATGAAACGTTCATAGTGACCCAAGTCCAAATCTGTCTCAGCTCCATCATCTGTCACAAAAACTTCTCCGTGCTGGTAAGGACTCATGGTTCCCGGATCGATATTGATATAAGGGTCAAATTTTTGAATGGTTACTTTAAGACCTCGATTTTTCAAGAGACGACCCAGACTCGCTGCCACAATCCCTTTCCCAATAGACGATACGACACCACCAGTTACAAAAATATATTTCGTTGACATAGATTCCTCTTTCTAAAATGCTCAAGGCCTTGTTGACTACGAGGGGACATAGAAAACAAGACTCCACTAATAAGATAATCTGGGACGACTGCACCAGATTCACAACTAAAATACAAGAAGATAACTTCTTGAAAAAACAAAAATAGCTCCCTAAGAACTAGGGAGCCCCGACCTCTAAAAGAGGTGCCCGAACAATATGATACCTAAAAATAGGATAATTGTCAATAGCTAACTTTTATTCCTCGATGTTTTCAGAATCATCATCTGAAAACTCATCGTCTTCTTCGTTGAGATCCACGTCCTCACCCAAGTCATCAGGGGCGATTTCGTTGATTTCTGCGTCGTAAGCTTCCACTTCATTTTTCTCATCATCTGGATTTTCATCATCGTATGAAAGAGCAGGATCTGCTTCGTATGCATCTTCATCTTCTGGATCATCTGCATTGTAGTCAATAGCATCTGAATCGCCATCCATGAAGGCATTGACACGTTTTTTCTTAGCTTTTGGTGCTACTTCATCGTCGTCATTTTCTTCAAGAGCGATGATTTCTTCATCGATTTCGTCCACACCATACCATGAACGAAGACCCCATTTGTTGTCCCCAAGAGAGATGAAGCTACCGTCAAAGTTCAACTCTGTGTAAAACAAAGGCAAGGCTTCACGGATATCGCTGTTTGATGTTCCAAGGTAGTTTTGAATTTCGTTTACAAGATCGCTAAAATGCATCTCATGATCGCGACCACGAAGTTCCAAGATAGCACGCGCTACCTCAATCATAGATAGTTCACTTTTTTCTTGCCCAGCAAATACTTCTAATTCCAAAGCGTTTCTCCTCATTTATACTACTATCGCCAGAGCGAACATACTCTGACCTCATTTTATCATTTACTCTTTATTTTACGATAATTTTGCAGAATAGTCAAAGGTTAAATGGGAGAAAGTGACAGGACTTTTTATTTCTTTACTACCCAGCCGATGGTGTCGCTTGGTGGATTTTCAATATCAATCCAGATAAATTCAATCCCGATTTCCCCATTTTTAAACTTGGTTAAACGAATACCGTTGATTTCCAGTTCATTGAGTCGTTGGCCTGTCAAGACTTCTCGTTCTTTCAACTGGAAAACACCACGCAAGATCCAATTCCCAAGGATTTCTTGCTTATCAGTTGACTGAATTGCCTTTCCAGCTTCTTGATTTATATAGGCGTTAATAACATCCCCAGAAGATAAAAAGCGTAGTTTAAAAGTTCTTTCTTCTTTAGATAAAGCCAATTTCTTAGTTCCAGGTTCAAAAGTCCCAAATCCAGAACCAAAGAAATCCGGTCTTTCATCATGGAAGTTCTTAGAGTCTGGCAGAGGAATGTAGACTTCACTAACTGGACGATAAACCAGCTGTTCAATCTCTTTGATGAGTTTTTTATTGCCAGTATTGTGGACAAAGTGAATCAAATCCTCACGAATCGCCTTCATCTGAACTTTTTCTTCCTTGCCAGTCCACTTTTTCAAGAGGATTTCTTCTAAGGAAAAAGTCACAAAGGCTAGTTCTTCTGGAGCCAAACTGTCTTTGAATTTTTCCTGAATCTTTAGAATCCGTGGCAGACGATCTTTCTTAGCTAGTTTTGATCCTCCGTTAAAGGCATTGAAACCAGAGTTTTCTTCCACATTTCCATGTTTGTCTGTGATAACCCAAGATACCGTTTCTAGGACATCGGTTTTATCCTTTTCAGCTGTCAGTAAATGAAGGTTTTCAAAGAGCGAAAAAGGATCTTCAATATAATGGACGTCCCAAGTATCTACTACAATGTCCTTATTATTAAAAGTCATGTGGAGCTGGCTGTCAGCTGCTGTATACTTGTAATGATGTTGTCCATCCGTAAATCGAAAATTGGTTGGATTGTTTTTAGTAGTTGATCCTTCAATGACCAGATTATCAATATCGACTGGCAAATAAGTCGTCTCCCCAACAAAAATCTTAGGATTTTCTCCCTTCGGTGTCGGCATCAAGACGTGGTAAACAGCTTCAACATTGACTGAGTCAGAGTTGAATCCCTTGATTTGCGCCTTAGAAGATTCGATTCTCTGATTTCTTAAGGTCGCAATCTTTCGTGCCAACTCTTCATAGCGTTGATAGTTTTTCTTGTCTGCTGTTTCTTTATCTGCTGAGATATCTGCATGGAATTTGATATCACCCAATAAGTCCGTCCAATCTTGAGAGTCCTTCTTAAACTGAGCGATTTTTTGGTCTCCAGAATTAATCCCAAAAGACTTAATTCCCACTAGGTATTTATGGTTTTCATCCACAACGACAGAGGCATCATAGGAGGTATTGGCAATATCTTCCCCAACCGCATTAAAAGCCTTCTGGAAGACTGTTTCTTGAAATTTAGAATTAACAATCGGAGCAACATAATTCTCTGTTTGTCCCTCATCTTCAGATTCTGCCTTTTGAGAGAAAGCTTGGCTCAAACTAGCGAAGTTGGTAATTAAAGTTTTGTATTTGTCTTTTTGTTCAGACTTTAGATGTTCCCACATAAGCACCCTCTTTTCTATTTTCAGTATATCAAAAGAAGATTAGTTTTTCACTAACCCTCTTATATATTCGTTAATTAATACTGTAAAATTCGAGATTTCCTCGTTTTTTTACCAATTTTAAATAATCTTCATCTGATAGAAGGGCTAGACCATCGTCATAAGACTTGATTTTTTCAAGAGCTTGATCATAGCTATCTACAAAGTCCTTGACATAGGACTGCCCTTCAAATTGTCCATTCATCTTGGTGTAGATAATGGCAATTTTTCCTGAACGTTCAAGTTGAGATTGCCCCTGACTTTCATTTAAAGCTTTGGCAACATTTTCCGCGATACGTTTAATCACGGGTACAACCACACTGTTTCCAGCTTGTTTGTAGAGCTGACCATTTGAAACCCCTTCTGGGATTTTAAAGGATTTAGGATATCCTTGAACATTAAAGGTTTCTTTGGGAGTCAACTTACGAATCTCACCACTGTCTGTCAGGATCAATGGAACGTTATGTCCACCTGTTCCCATATTGGCTGTGAGGGTAGGGACGACTCCATTTTTATTTTCACGGACATACTGACGGCGCCACTGGTAGACCGTGTCTTGACTGGTCACTTCAAACTTCAACTGCTCGTAGAAATTCTGCTTGCCTTCACGGTAGTAGTAGACCTCATCTAGCTGATCGCCGAAGTTAATCACATCTTGAAGACTCGTAGTCAGCTTGATTTCCTCTGGAAATTCAAACAAGTCATAAGCTTCCTTGGTATCAAAACCAACAATGTAGATCCGTTCACGATTTTGTGGGATATTTCCGTAGTCTTTTCCGTTGAGAACCTTCCACTTGATAAAGTAGTTGTTCTCGGTCAAGGCTTCACGAATAACCTTGAAAGTATTGCCATGATCATGACCGACCATATTCTTGACGTTTTCGATGAAGATAGCACGAGGTTTACACCCCTCAATCATGCGAAGCAACTCGAAGAAAAGATCGCCACGATCATCATCAAAGCCCTTGCGATAACCTGCAATACTAAAGGCCTGACAAGGGAAACCTCCCATAATCACATCCACACGCTCAGATGGAATGTCCTCTGGTTGAACAGCGTGAATATCACGACCATCCAAATAAGTATCTGGATGGTTTAACTGATAAGTCTGACGCGCATACTTATCAAACTCATTGGCATACACCACTCTGAACTCGTTGGTCTGTTCAAATCCCAACTCAATTCCCCCAACACCTGAGAAGAAAGCTGCAATATTGTACTTCTCAGGTCGGTTCGAACTTACAGAATTTGTCATGTAGTTAACCTGCTTTCTAAAATGTTAGATTTTATTGTATAACTTCAATTTGATAAATATATTTTTAATAAATACTAATTCAATTAGTAATATCGATAAAAAGTTAAATAAGTTTCTCAACTATTTAAGAAAAAATATCCTTTCAAAAACATATTATTATTATTTTCTATATAATGCTTTGAAAATTTAACAAATTCACAATCATGTTCGAGAAACTAACTAAATATTTTTAATCTTATCTTTAACAAAAGATAATTTATCGATATCACAATACGATGCTAGCTGATTCTCAAAATCTTCATCATAAATATTGGTCTTCAGTTTTTCTCTACTTAGAAGATTTTTTATACATGCCTTTAAACTACTTATTAAAAATTTACCACAAATTAGGTTGTAATAATCTTCCCCATTTATCGATTCATACTTTTCTGAAATACTACTTATAGAAGAGTTATAAAATCGTTGAGCTTTATCATAATTGGAATAACTTTTTATTATTTTTTTACATTTAATTATTTCTTTATTAACCGAAATTTTATATCCATTATCTATGTGTAATCTGAGAATAACTTCTTGATAGTATTCATCAAAACGCCCGACTTGTTCATATCCTGTCTTATCATTTAGAAATTTAAAAGGTGACCTAGATACATTTTCTATTGATAAAAATGAATTCCCTTTGGCATTATACCTTTTGTCAATAATTATAGAACTATCTTCTATATTGTTGAGATAACTTAGAATAAATGCATAACATAAAAATAATTTCTTTGATTCGTCTACTATTTTTTGTTTCCATTTATTGAAATCAAACAGATCTCTGACTTCACTTTTAGTTTTCTTTAGTCTACCTGTCAAAAAATTGTAGACAACATTTTCATCAATTATGTAATTTTCAATGTTATAAGCTTCAAGATAAATGAATCTATCATCTTCAATTAACTCTATTCCAATATATCTATCAAAATCTCCATCAACTAGATAAAAATAGTCATTTTCACCTTTCTCTTTATTTTCATTAAACCGAGAAATTACTTTATTTTTCCCGCCTAATCCGATTGGTTTTAGCAACATATTTTCATTATCAAATAAACGGTCAAAAATTTTCTCATAAAAATATTCTTTATTTATATCCTCAACAAAAACTACAATTTCAGAATCATCAGTATCTATCATATCAGCTCGTACATCAAGTGCATCATCGCTGTATTGTAACTCATAATTATCCATACTTTATCACCTAAATAGTTCATCCAAATCATCTAGATCCATAGGAGAATCTATAATAGAATTATCATTGAATGAAATATCCTGTTGAATTTTACGATAGTATTTCTGAATTTTTATTATCTTATTCCGGTAAGAGCCTACTAATTCCGGGGAATGAGTTGCAAAAATTAATTGTATATTAGGATTAATAAGATGAAGTTGTTGTATAAACATTTTTTGCCAATTTAAATGAAGTGATAATTCGGGTTCATCAGCAACAAAAATTCCATTTTTCACATCTGAAGCTTTAAAAATGAAATGTGCAAGAAGATTAACCAATTGCTTTTCTCCAGATGATAAATATGTTATATCAATCTTGTCATTAGTATATGCTGTTTCAAAATAGACAGTCCCATCATTCGTTATTTTTATATTTTTTCCATCATCACCATCCAATAAAAAGTTGTTAACTACTTCAATGAATTGATCAATCAATTTTCTTGCATTTCTTTTCATTTTTTCAGATTCACTTGCTAATTGAGTAATCTTTTTGATTTTTTCTATTTCATTATAAGTAGCTACAAATTTTGCATGAATTCCTTTGTCTTTGTTTTCTTCAGAATTTAGCTCCTCGACATCGTTTAATAACTTTTCAAAGTAATCTGAGTATTTCTGAGCTTCCTCATTATTAGAATCACTAATAATATTAAATTCTCTAAGTAATGCTATATATTTTTCTTTTAAATTGTTTAGTTCATATAAGACATTTTCATTTCTAAAATAAACTATCAATTGATGAAAATCAAACTCTTGACCTGTCAGAACAAACATAGTTTCAAGAACATCATTTCGAAATTTTTCGTTCAGCTCTCTAATTTGATCATTGACATAGCGCATTTGCGAATCAACTAGATACTTCACTATATCCATTGATGCATCTTTACTATGATATCTATAAAACTGTTTATGAATTATTCTGCTGGGAGAAAATTGTTCATTATTTGTTATCTTTGAATTACTTATACGATCTAAAGGAAGATAAACGTAATCGAAACTATCTCTTATAATTTTAATTAATGGATAATCTTTCATAAATTGGAGTTTGTTAAAACCATTTACACGATATCTTTCTTCTGAGAAGTATTTATTCAAATCCTCAAGGTGAATTTCTTCATTTTTGTTAAGAAAATTTATATAAATAATATTATTGATGTTACTCAACTGTAGTAACTCATTATCAGTAGTAGTTATAATCACATTTTTGAAAGTTATATCTTTTAGTTTATAAATTTCTCCTCCAATAATAAATTCAATTAAATTTAATACCGTAGTTTTACCACTACCATTCTTCCCGTATAATAAAGAAATATCTTCATTTAAATTAATATCATACTGAAAATAGCCGTGTAAGCCATTTATTTTAATTTTCTTTATTTTCATAATTAATCATTTCACCAACTTCTTCATCTCATCAATACGTGCGACGGTCGCGTCGTACTTAGCTTGGTAGTCGGCTTGTTTGTCGCGTTCTTTTTGGACGACTTCTGGTTTGGCATTGGCTACGAAGCGTTCGTTAGAGAGCTTCTTACCGACCATATCCAGTTCTTTTTGCCATTTAGCTAGCTCCTTGTCGAGACGAGCGAGTTCTTCTTCGACATTGAGGAGGTCAGCGAGTGGCAGGTAGATTTCTGCTCCTGTGATGACGCTTGACATAGCGAGTTCAGGCGCAGGAATGGTTGATGCGATTTCCAAGTGTTCAGGATTTGTGAAGCGTTTGATGTAGTTGACATTGCTGTTAAAGAAGGCTTCCAAGTCGCTATCGCTTGTCTTAACAAGGATAGTGATAGGTTTGCTTGGTGCTACATTTACTTCCGCACGCGCATTCCGAACGGCACGGATCAAGTCTTTGAGACTTTCGACACCTGTGTGAGCCGCAAGGTCTTCAAAGGCTGGGTTGACAGTTGGGTAAGCAGCTGTGACGATAGAACCTTCTGAGATTTGTCCAAAGATTTCCTCTGTCACGAATGGCATGATTGGGTGAAGGAGACGAAGGATCTTGTCCAAGGTGTAAAGGAGAACAGAACGTGTGATGACTTTCTCTTCTTCGTTGTCGCTATAAAGGACTTCCTTAGTCAACTCAACGTACCAGTCCGCAAACTCATCCCAGATGAAGTTGTAGAGGATGTGGCCAGCAACACCAAACTCAAACTTGTCAAAGTTTTCAGTGACTTTTCCGATCGTTTCATTGAGGTTGTGGAGAATCCAGCGGTCTGTGACATTTCCAGCTTCCTTGTTAACAACTTTTTCGACATTAGCCGTTGCTTGCTCAAGAGTCAAACCTTCATTGTTCATGAGGATGTAGCGAGAGATGTTCCAGATTTTGTTAATGAAGTTCCATGAAGCATCCATTTTCTCGTAAGAGAAGCGCACGTCTTGGCCTGGTGCAGAACCATTTGAAAGGAACCAACGAAGGGCATCGGCACCGTATTTCTCGATGACATCCATTGGGTCAATACCGTTACCGAGAGATTTAGACATCTTGCGTCCTTGCTCGTCACGGATGAGACCGTGGATCAACACGTTTTGGAATGGCTGACGGCCAGTGAATTCCAAGGATTGGAAGATCATACGAGACACCCAGAAGAAGATGATGTCGTAACCTGTTACCAAGGTTGAAGTTGGGAAGTAGCGCTTGAAGTCTTCTGAGTCCACATCAGGCCAGCCCATGGTTGAGAATGGCCAAAGGGCAGAACTGAACCAAGTATCCAAGACGTCTTCGTCCTGAGTCCAACCGTCGCCTTCTGGAGCTTCTTCGCCAACGTACATTTCACCCTCAGCATTGTACCAAGCAGGGATTTGGTGACCCCACCAGAGCTGACGAGAGATTACCCAGTCATGGACATTTTCCATCCATTGAAGGAAGGTATCGTTGAAACGAGGTGGGTAGAATTCAACCTTGTCCTCTGTGTCTTGGTTGGCAATGGCATTCTTAGCCAATTGGTCCATCTTAACGAACCATTGAGTAGACAAGCGTGGCTCAACCACTACACCTGTACGCTCTGAGTGACCAACACTGTGGATACGTTTTTCGATTTTGACGAGGGCACCGATTTCTTCCAACTTGGCAACGACTGCTTTACGAGCTTCAAAACGGTCCATGCCTGCAAATTCGAAGGCCAAGTCATTCATAGTTCCGTCGTCGTTCATGACGTTAACTTGTGGCAAGTTATGACGTTGACCAACCAAGAAGTCGTTTGGATCGTGGGCAGGTGTAATTTTCACAACACCAGTACCAAACTCAGGGTCGGCGTGTTCATCCCCAACGATTGGGATCAGTTTATTAGCGATTGGAAGGATGACATTTTTACCAATCAAGTCCTTGTAGCGTGAATCTTCTGGATTGACCGCAACCGCAACATCCCCAAACATAGTTTCAGGACGAGTTGTCGCAACTTCAAGGGCGCGTGATCCGTCTTCTAGCATGTAGTTCATGTGGTAGAAGGCACCTTCGACATCCTTGTGGATAACTTCAATATCAGAAAGGGCTGTGCGAGCAGCTGGGTCCCAGTTGATGATAAACTCACCACGGTAGATCCAGCCTTTCTTATAAAGGTCCACGAAGACCTTACGAACAGCTTTTGACAAACCTTCGTCAAGAGTGAAACGCTCACGAGAATAGTCTACAGAGAGCCCCATCTTGCCCCATTGTTCCTTGATGGTAGTGGCATATTCGTCTTTCCATTCCCAGACCTTATCGAGGAATTTTTCACGACCTAGGTCATAACGGCTAATCCCCTCGCCACGCAAGCGCTCCTCAACCTTAGCCTGAGTCGCAATCCCCGCGTGGTCCATACCTGGAAGCCAAAGCGTATCAAAGCCTTGCATGCGTTTTTGACGGATGATGATATCTTGCAAAGTTGTATCCCAAGCGTGACCAAGGTGAAGTTTACCAGTTACGTTTGGTGGCGGAATAACGATTGAATAAGGCTTAGCCTTTTGATCGCCTGAAGGCTTGAAAACATCAGCGTCAAGCCATTTTTGGTAACGACCAGCCTCAACCTCGGCTGGATTGTATTTAGGTGAAAGTTCTTTAGACATGTGTTTGTCCTTTCTCTATTGTATTCATTTTATCTTGAATTTGCTTAGCAGCTTCTTCTGCAGACAAATTCGTATTATTTATTTTAAAGTAGTGGTGCAGCTCATTCGGTTGATGTTGGGAATTTAATTGAAGTGTTTCAGCGGTCTCTAAAATTTCTCTTTCAGATAACTCAATATGTCGTTTTAAGGGTTTGTGCTTCAACCGGTTCTCCGTTCGATTTCGACGTAAGCGCTCTTCAAGACTTGTTTCCAACTCCACAAAAAGAATCTCTTGATGATAGTCATTCAACAAATCTTGAATTTGCTTCAAATACATCAGCTGGTACTGATTTGAAAAATCAATTACGTCTGTTAAAATTACTGATCGCTGATTTCTTGCACTTGCTCCAAGGAAAGAAAAGGTAATTCCACGAACAAATTCCCACATCTCCTCTGTATAATCCTGATAGATTTCTAGTGCAAAATCGATGGCTTGATGGTTATAAAAGAGGGTAGAATCCGTCAGTCGAGATAGTTCTTGACCAATCGTCATTTTTCCCGAGGCCGGAGCACCAATGATGAAAAGATGCATCAAATTCCCTCCCACTCACTTCTCAGCAAGCCATATATCAGACTGTCACAGCGGTTTCCTTGAACATCTTTACGGTCTCGGATGCGAGCTTCAAGAGTAAAACCAAGTTTTTCTGCAACTCGTTGACTTTGGATATTGTAGCCAAAGCAAGAGAGTTCAATCTTGTGAAGACCTAGTTCTCTAAAAGCTAGGTCAATCAAGGCTCGCGCTGCTTCTGGTACATAGCCTCGACCCCAATAGTCTGGATGCAAGGTATAGCCAAGCTCTAGCACATCATCCGCATAGCGGTGGTTGAAGTCAACCGAACCAATGACTTTATCTGTTCCTTTGACGACAAGCCCATAGCCAGCTGGGAGATTTTCCTTTTGATTGCGTTCGGGAAGGATATGCTCCAGATAATAAATCTCATCTTCCAAGGTCTTGACAGGCGGAAAACTTGCTGGGTAGGCGACCTCTGGGAGACTAGCGTAGGCATGGATATCCTCGGCATCAGCCACTGTACGGACTCGTAGGATAAGTCGCTCCGTTTCGATTCGTTCAGGTAATGTTGCTCTTGACATCCTTCTTCCTCGCTTTCTTAACGAAGCTCCCCATAGGGTCAACACGGTTATCTAAATAGCGATAAACGCGCTGGTGACCGTCCCCCATAAAGTAAGTCGGTGAAAAACGGTCATTTTTAAAATGACCTTTCTCATCCAAGAGATCTGTATCAGCAAATCGCTCGATAATCTTGGCAAAGATATGACAGATTCCATCTTCCTCGATAATCCGATATACCTGACAGTCCAATACAACTGGACAGGCCTCTAAAATTGGTGCCTGAGTCTGTTCAGAAATCTCGTAGTCTAGTCCCATGTGTTTCAATTTCTCTCGATGACTGATAAAACCAGCCTGCTCCATCTCGAGCATGAGATTTTCATCAGGAATATTCACAGTAAACTTCTGGTAATGCTTGATTTGCTCAGCCGCATTTTCCTCAGCTCCGACACCTATGACTAGCCAATCTCCCAGACTATAAGAGGAACTGCAGGTCGTTATATTGTATCCAAAATTCTGGTCCTGATACCCCAAAATGAAGATAGGAAAACCATAATAGAGCTTACTTGTGTTAAAAGATTGCTTCATAACAACCTCCTTTTACTAAGACGCAAAAGAAAAGCCCTGCCATCTACATGACAGGGACGAATGTATTTATCCGCGGTACCACCCAATTTCGGGCAGAGCCCGCAACTCTTGTCTTTAAAAGCAAAAGACAGTAATATTTCATTTTTTCAGTCATCAGCAACCAGTTTTGACACATTTGTGGACTTCTCAGCACCGCCACTTTCTGTAAAATGTGGGATTCAAAACACCTCTAATGGCTCTATTGTAGCAAGATTTTTTCGGAAATGCAAGGCACAAGAAAGATTACTTGAACTTGATGCCATTTTCTTTCAATTTCTTGATGGTAGCTGGGCCGATTCCTTTCAAGGCAAGGAGTTCTTTTTCAGTCCAGTTTTTAAAATCTGACGCAGACTTGATGCCTTCATCATAGAAAGTTTTGGCACGATCAAGTGGAAGTCCACCCAAGTTTGCTGCAAAATCTTCTACAGAATTGGCTACTTTTTGAGCTTGCTCTTTGGTAGCTTCTACTGCTTGTTCAACTTTTTTAGAAACAGCCTTACCAGCTTGGCTTGCTGACTGCTCAGCACGTTTTACGACTTTTTTTGTCTCTTCTACAACCTTAGTCACAGTACTTGAAAAAGCACCTGCACGACGAAGGCTATTTCGTAATTGTTTTTTACGATTGAGTTTCTTTGACATGATAAAATCCTTTCAATAAAAAACCCCTGCTCTGACAAGGATTTAATATAAATATTCTATCAAGATTTTAGTAAAAAATCAAGAATCTATCTCGTTTAATAATTTCGCTCACCGAATAAGCCTTCTGGCAAATCATGAAATCCCTTGCCTGATTTGAAGTTTTCAAATTTTCCAAGCAAGAACTGATAAGCATCCAAACGGCTTTCGTAGCGAATCATGGCATCTTTGGCACGCTCGTCTTGGTCTTCTTCGTAGACTTTTTGGCTTTCCTTGTACGCCATGTCGTTGATCATGATTTGGGTATTGACCCAAGCTTCAAATTCATTCATAAATTCTTGTTCGTAACTCATTGATTCTCCTTATTCTAATCCACGGAAATAGTCCGTGTCAATCTCACGGTAGGGCTGAATATCCTGAACATACTCCAGCACACCTTGGAATTCTCCCTCTTCATCGTGCACTGCAGCGTAGGTAATATGAACAAACTTACCTCGCGACTCAGACTTGAACCACATTTCATACTTGTCTTTAGTACCCTCACGAAGACCCTTCATGATAGTCTTGACCTTGTCCAAATACTTAGGCGGATGGCAGAGTTCGACATTGCGCCCAACTTGGGACGGGGTCCGTTTGAAAATCATCTCATCAGCTGGCGTATTGTCATTGTAATACTGGAAAATATCGTCTTTATTGACAAAGGTAATTTCCATGGGGAGGTGATTGAGGATGAGATTGGCCTGCTCGACTGAAAGATAGCCATTCCCAAAAGCCTGTTGACTATGGCGGTCCAGCACTGCTTCCTTTTCCTTAGGGGTAAAGGTAATGGTAAACTGACCTTCTGGCGTATCAATAACTTGCTGAACTTGACCTTCTGCCGTATCTAGCTGTACAGACTCCTCTGCAATCTTTTCCTCAACAAAACTCTGTCTTTCTGGCACCCATTTCTCAGACGGACGAATGATGGCATAACCATAGGCAGCACTCTCCTCTGCAATCTGAAGCCAGTCATCCTGAGTGAAGGACTCAAGGAGAATCATAAGGAGGATGGACTCTTCCTTGAAAATCATACTTTCAAACTCTGTCGCAAAGGCTTCAAAAATTTCTTTTACACTGCGAATCGACACTTCTGGCAATGACTTGGCTGTCGCTAAAGCTGTTTGAAAGAGTTCTCTAATCTGGTCATCCACTCCCCACATAACTTTAGGAGGTGAATCGTGTCCATAGCGCTCCATGATAGGAAAAAAGAGTTCTTCTTTACGTTGGTAGTGGATGTCAAATTGCCCCACAAGTCCCATCTGACGCACCAAGCCCTTGCGCATCTCCGCAAGCATTTCTTCATCTTCCATAGACTCATAGGTATCTAACAATCTCCGAATGCGAATCAAGGCCGCACGGAGGGCCAGATTTTCTTCTTTGAAAATCCGAACTGGGTGACCTGGGTGCTCGGTATCTGCAACTTCGACATCCTTAATAGCATTTTTAAAAAGATTGGCATGGACATCACAGAGTTCCATGACATCTTCAAAGGTGACGCCCGAGTCTGAGTTCATCAGCTCGTGCTCCATGAGGGAAATCTCTATGGCTGAGACACCCGCAAAGGTCGCATCAAAGCGCTCCTGAACCGACTCAGGAGAGGCCCCATTATGCAATTCTAACAAAATATCCCGTAGGACATGAATCCTTTCATCTGCCATTAGTCTAATCCAATCACTTCGTAGCCATTCGCTTCCAGTGTGCGGACAATCTTGTCCATAGGAGTTCCTTCCAGCTTAGAACCCTGTTTGAGTGATACTTTGCGACCAACTGTATTGCGCATTAAGGGATTAGCAAGAGGTTTAAAACCAAGCTCCACTAGGATTTCCAAGACTTCTGGATGCTTGTCCACCACTTCTGCAACAGGAATTGACACATCGATGATATTGTCCATGACGACCTCCATTATCGTTTATAAATGATATTATTTATTTTATTATACCATAAGGAGGACTGGCACACACCAAAAAAGAGGGTTCCCCCTCCTTCTTAGTTCTTATCCAGATTGCGTAGCATTTCGTCAATCTTGTTTCCATACTCGATGGACTCGTCTTTGACGAAGGTCAAATCTGGGATTTTGTACAATTTCAAATTGCGACCAAGTTCACGTTTGATAGTACCAGTTGCTTTTTCAAGCCCGATTTGAGCTTTTTGATTATCTGAAGCAAGGTTACTCAAAATGGTGTAGTAAACCTTTGCAACAGATAAATCACCTAGCATCTGAACATCTGTGATAGTCACACCTTGGACACGCGGATCACGGACTTTCTTTTGCAAAATCTCATTGACTTCACGCTTGATTTCCATGCCCACACGATCCGTACGGAAATGATTTGCCATGATATTCCTTTCTCTACTTTGAACCAAAAGCTAGGCCAGCAGACCTAGCTATTTTTAAACTTTTTGATTTTCAGTTCAAATTGAAACGAAGTTCAATTTGAAACCACCTGCTTCTTTCGCTGTGGTGAAAGTGATGGAACTGATTTATCAGTCCCATCACAGGGGATTTTTGAGACCTTAGGCTCAAAAATAAGCAATGAAACCATTGGTTTGCTTGCGTCCCTCACCATCTAAGAAAGGAGCAAAAATCTTATCTCTTGATTTCTTCCATGACATAAGCCTCAATCACATCATCAGTCTTGATATCATTGTAGCCGTCGATCATCAATCCACCTTCACGACCGTTTGTAACTTCTTTCACGTCGTCTTTGTAGTGTTTCAAGCTTGCGAGTTCACCGTCATAGATAACGACACCATCACGGATAACACGGACTTTAGAGTCACGAGTAACCTTACCGTTGATAACCATGAATCCACCGATGGTTCCCACTTTAGATACCTTGAAGGTTTCACGAATAACTGCTTCACCGATAACTTTTTCTTCGAATTCTGGATCAAGCATCCCTTTCATGGCTTCTTCCATCTCTTCGATAACCTTGTAGATAATGCTGTGGAGACGGATTTCCACATCGTCAGCTTCTGCTTGTTGACGAGCTTGTGGTGTAGGGCGTACGTTGAAACCAACGATAAAGGCATTTGAAGCTTCGGCAAGGGTCACGTCAGATTCATTGATAGCACCGACCGCTGAGTGGACGATGGTAACTTTAACACCTTCTACATCGATCTTTTGAAGTGAGGCAGAAAGAGCTTCAACAGAACCTTGTACATCGGCCTTGATAATAACGTTAACTGATTTGAGTTCACCAGCTTTAAGCGTATCAAAGAGGTTTTCAAGGCTGACACGTTGGGTAGCTTGACGTTGTTTCATAAGGGCTCGTTTGGCACGTTCTTCACCAGCCGCACGCGCAGATTTTTCATCCTCGTAAACGGCAAAGTGGTCACCCGCCATCGGTGCTTCATTCAAACCTGTGATTGAAACTGGTGTTGATGGGCCTGCAACCTTAACACGACGACCAAGATCATTGGTCATAGCACGAACACGACCGAAGGTATTTCCGACAACGATTGGGTCTTGAACATTCAAGGTACCTTGTTGAACAAGAAGGGTTGCGACCGCTCCTTTTCCTTTATCCAAGCGCGCTTCGATAACTGTACCGATAGCACGAACTGTTGGGTCTGCCTTGAGTTCTTGGATTTCAGCCACAAGAAGGACTGTTTCCAATAATTCTTCGATGTTTTGGTTAAATTTAGCCGAGATTTCAACAAATTCAGAATCTCCACCCCAAGCGGTTGACATAACTCCATGCTCTGCCAATTCACCGATAACACGTTCTGGGTTGGCACCTGGTTTATCAATCTTGTTAATAGCTACGATGATTGGAACGTTGGCCGCTTTTGAGTGGTTAATGGCTTCGATAGTCTGAGGCATAACCCCGTCATCTGCCGCTACGACCAAGATAGTAATATCGGTAACAGATGCACCACGCGCACGCATTGATGTAAAGGCCGCGTGTCCTGGTGTATCAAGGAAGGTAATCTTCTTACCATTTTCTACGATTTGGTAGGCACCAATATGCTGAGTGATACCACCTGCTTCACCTGTCGCAACACGAGAGTTACGAAGGGTATCTAGGAGTGTTGTTTTACCGTGGTCAACGTGTCCCATGATGGTTACAACTGGTGGACGCTCTACCAATTCATCTTCATTGAGATAATCATCTTCGACAAAGAAACGTTCGATGTCTGCATTATCCACTTCAACCTTTTGTTTGGCTTCGATACCGTAATCCACCATGAGGAGTTCAATTGTTTCCCCATCTAAGGATTGGTTTTGTGTGGCCATAACACCCATCATAAAGAGTTTCTTAACGATTTCAGCTGGTTCACGTTTGATACGTTTTGCGATTTCCGCAACGGTCATGCCATCTGTATATTCAAATTCTGTTGGCAATTCATGGAATTTACGTTCTGTAACAGGTTTTGGAGTCTGATTACGGTTGTTCTTGTTATTGCCTTTTTTGTTCTTCTTATTGTTATTCCAGTTACTATTTCTTTGATTTCTCACTTGATTTTGACTACTTCGATTCTTTTGTTGTTTTCTAGGACCATCTTCTTCGTGATCATAATCATCACGTTCTTTGTCTGGTCGGGCTTGCTTCTTACGACGTGTATCCACTGCAGCTTCTTTTTTCACAGGAGCTGGTTCAACCACTGCTTGAACTTGTTGCGCTTGTTCAGCTAACTTAGCAGCTTCTTCAAAGATTTCCTCTGGCTCCTTGCGTTTGTTTGCTTGGGCCAAGGCTTCTTTGGCAGCCTGAGTCTGCTTGAAACGTTCCTCACTTGAACGTGCGTACTCTGCATTTTGCTCTGCTTTTAGGGCTGCTGCACGAGCTTTAAAGTCAACACGTGGAGCCGCTTGATGTGGACGTTTATCCTCTTGTTGACGGCGCTCATTACCACGATTTTGCTGACCTTGCTGTTTCTTAGCTTGGTCATTAAAGCGACGATTGTCGCGGTTGCCTTGACCTTGTTTTCCACTATTGCGGCCGTCGTTTTTCTGACGGTTCCCGTTTTGTTGTTGGTCACGGTTATTGCCCTTATTTTGCTTGCGTCGTTCTGCCTGCTCTTTGGCACGGGCTTCACGCTCAGCCTTAAAATTACGGCTTTGTGGTTTAGCTGCCACTTTTTCTGTTTTAGGAGCAACTTGCTCTGGCGCTTTTGCCTCTTCCTTGGCTACAGCTGGTTTAGCTGGTTCAGATTTTTCGGCTTTCTTTTCTGCACTTGCTTTTGGTGCTACAGGTTTTGCTTCTGCTTTCGGAGCAGCAGGCTTAAAGCTGGCAGCGATTTTTGCAGCGACAGCTTCTTCCACACTTGATGAGTGGCTTTTCACATCCAAGCCCAACTCTTTTGCACGCGCTACAACTTCTTTACTTTCTTTTCCAAGTTCTTTTGCGATTTCGTACAATCTTTTCTTAGACAAATCATGTCCTCCTCTTCTATTCCATAAGAGACCTCATTTTCTTTGTAAATCCAGCATCTGTTACAGCCAAAACCTTTCTCGATTTTCCGACTGCTATGCTTAATTCCAGTGTTGAAAACACGGTTACAATTTCTACTTGATAATAATGACTTTTATCTTGAATCTTCTTGGTCAGATTGGGTCCAGCATCATGGGCTAGAAAGACCAACTTGGCCTTGCCGTCTTGAATGGCCTTGACCACCAATTCTTCACCCGATATGATGCGCCCTGCTCGCTGAGCAAGCCCCAAGAGATTACTTATCTTTTGCTTATTCAAGTCCTAACTCTCTTCTTTTCACTTTGTGATCCACATAAGCGATCAACTCGTCATAAAAGCTTTCTTCCACTTCCATGTCAAAGCTACGATTAAAGACCTTCTTCTTTTTAGCCTCTATGGCTTCTTTATTGTCTAGCTTGATATAAGCGCCACGGCCATTGGCCTTGCCTGTCGGATCGATAAAGACTTGTCCTTCCTTGTTTTTGACAATGCGGAGCAAATCACGCTTATCAATCACTTCGTTAGACACGACAGACTTGCGCAAAGGGATTTTTCTTGTTTTCATCTTTCCCTCCTCTAGCAACTTTTATTCTTCTACAGTATCGTTTTCTGCTTCCAAATCTACCGAACCAGCTTCTTCCATGGCTTCAAATTCGCTAGCAGACTTGATATCGATACGGTAACCAGTCAAGTGAGCCGCCAAGCGAACGTTTTGCCCACGACGACCGATAGCAAGAGAAAGTTTGTTATCAGGAACA
The DNA here is from genome assembly GCF_042436615.2 of Streptococcus bovismuti. Taxonomy (GTDB): domain Bacteria; phylum Bacillota; class Bacilli; order Lactobacillales; family Streptococcaceae; genus Streptococcus. The sequence goes on from NZ_JBHMFR020000007.1 coordinate 42,708, forward strand.
ACCACCAAGGCACGTTTGCTGTCGTTTTCGTCAAAGATAACTTGGTCAACCTCAGCAGGAGCGATGGCATTGTAGATAAATTCAGCTGGGTCTGCTACCCACTCGATAACATCGATATTTTCTTCGATTGGCACCATACGGTCGCTCTTAGCATCATAGCGAGCTGGGTGGAATTTGCTAGTGATTTTCTTGATGTTAGCTCCACCACGTCCAACGATTGTACCGATAGCGTCCACGTTTGGATTATGGCTACGAACTGCAACCTTAGTACGGTCACCAGCTTCACGAGCTACGCTCATGATTTCAACAGTTCCATCATAAACTTCTGGAATTTCTTGCTCCATCAAGCGTTTGATCATTTCTGGATGGCTACGGCTAACAAAGACATTGACACCACGAGGGTTGTCTTCAACCTTGTAGACATAAACTTCGATACGATCGTGGGAAGCAAAAACTTCTCCAGGGATTTGATCTTGTTTTGACAATTGGGCTTCGATACTACCTAGGTTGACATAGATAAAGCGGTTGTCAAAGCGTTCCACTGTACCAGACATGATTTCTTGCTCATGTTCTTTGTAAGTATTATAAGTGATAGCACGTGTTTGCTTGCGCATTTTTTCCATGATGGTTTGTTTGGCAGATTGGGCTGCTACACGACCAAACTCAGCAGGTGCTTCTTCAAACTTGATTTTATCACCAAGTTCATAGGCTGAATTAATGGCAAGAGCATCTTTCAAGCTGATTTCCAAACGGCTATCAAATACTTCATCAACCACTTCACGGACAGTATAAACTGTAAAGTCACCAGTCTTTTCATTGAAGTCGATAGCTACGCTGTCTGATTGACCATAGCGTCTGCGATAAGCGGAACGAAGCGACTCTACTACTGCGTCGATGATATCTTCTTTTTTGATTCCCTTGTCTTCTTCCAAAATGCGGAAGGCCTCTAGCATTTCTTTACTCATGTTTTCTTCACTTTTGAATCCTCAAAAGCTATCCTTTCTTTTTCTATAATTTAACTGCTAAACGTGCTTTTGATACTAAACTGTATGGAATTTGGACAGTTTTCTTACGCGTCTTGTCCATATATTCCATGGTCAACTCGTCCTCTTCGAAGTCCAACAGAGTTCCTTCAAAGACCTTTTGCTTATCGATGGCTTGGTAGAGCCCGACATGGATGTATTTCCCAACCGCTCCAACTACGGCATCCTTGGTTTTCAAAGGACGTTCCAAGCCTGGACTGGTGATTTCTAGGAAATATTGTTCTGGGAAGGGATCTGGCTTGATGGTGTCTAGGACAGGACTGATAATTTCTGTCAAGTCTGCCGTGTCGTTCAAGGTAATTCCTTCAGGTTTATCTACAAAAATACTGAGAATCATGTCACTGCCAATCTTTCCATACTCGATATCCACGAGTTCGAAAGGAGCTTCTATGACAGGTTCTACAACTTCTCTGACTAATTCTACGATTGTTGCGATTGCGTCCACCTCCTCATAAGCAAGAGGCGAAGATATTTCCCCGCCTCACTTTTCATATTCTTACTCTTAGTATAGCACGTTTGCCAACTTATGTAAAGCAAAAGCACTTATACAGCCTGATTTTAGGCTATTTCTTAAAATTCTGCCTCAACTCGGTAGATAACTTGCCCCTTGTTGGAGAATTTTTGCTCGTATTCTGTCATGACATTGCCTTCAAAATCACTGGCATGTAAGTCTAGCCAGACACCATTTAGTTTCATGCCATATTGAGAAAAACTTACTAGGCTGTACTCAAACAAGCCACGGTTATCCGTCTTGAAATGAATTTCTCCATTTTCAGGTAAGATACGCTTGAAGGTATCCAAGAAGGTCTTGTAGGTCAAACGACGCTTTTCATGGCGTTTTTTAGGCCATGGATCTGAAAAGTTCAGATACAAGCGATCAATTTCGCCATCTTCAAAGTAGTCAGTCAAGTCAGAACCATCTACCCACAAGAGCTTGATATTAGGCACTCCAACTTCAAGAACCTTGTCCAAAGCGTAGCTCAAAACAGACTTTTGAATATCAATCCCGATATAGTTGATGCCAGGGTTTTGCTTGGCCATACCTGAAACAAAGGCACCCTTTCCACTTCCAACTTCCACATGAATGGGATTGTCGTTACCAAACAAGTCCCGCCATTTCCCCTTGGCTTCCAAGGGATTGAGGACTACATACTGGGGATTTGCTTCTAGTAATTCTGTCGCCCCTTTACGATTTCTAACTCTCATCTTCTCTTTCCATACTTGTCTCGGAAGTGACGCAAGCCATGGATCTCCCGATTGACATTTTCTAAATCTTGGTTCATATAATACTTGGAAATCTGGCTCAAATAAGACAATTGACCGTACCAATACAATTTATTTAATACCGTTTGATTGTACTTGTAACCGTAGTAGGTCAACCATTCCTTCCACTGATGTTCTGGAATATAATGGCAGAGCATATGGGCCACATCAAACATGCGATCGGTCAAGCGAACCGAATCCCAATCTACCAAATAAATCAAGCCACTGTCTGTCTCAATCCAATTACTATGTCGTACATCTCCATGGACAATGGTCGCATGGTCCTCTCTAAATCCTGGAATAGTCTGACGTAAATCAGCCATCACTTCACTGATAAAATGATTTTTACGCAAAGCATCTGGAGCCGTTTCTTGCCAAGACTGTAGCAAATCTACAGGTGTTTCCATGGCATAGCCCAAACGACTCAACTGTGTCATCAACGGACGTGAGCGATGCAGGCGGGTTAAAATATTGACGATTTGCTTACGATTCATATCATAGGGGGTCAATATCTTGCCTGTCAACCATTCTTGAGCACACATATCACGCCCATCTGCCAAACGGCGACTCCATAATAATTGTGGAGCAATTTGTTCTCTAGCTAGACCAGGTAGGATTGGAGAGGTGTTCATTTTTACAAAGATACGCTTCCCATCAGGATAGCTACCCATATAAGCCTTGCCACTTTTCCCAGGTATGGGAGTCAGTGTTAGCTCATTATCACCCAAATCCATTTCTTTCCTCCGTATAAAGTTTCCTTACTATTCTACTAGTTTTTGGCCTATTCGTCAACCGCTCCACATCCGATTCTCAAAGAAAAGCCTCTGGATTGGCTTGGGTATCATTATAGAAAGAAAAAAGGCAAGCACCATCTCCTACTTACCTTTTCATAATTTTTATAAATAATATAAGAGTGGCCAAGCATTGTAAAACATGTGAACTAGAGTAGAAACCCATAGGTTTTGGCTCTTTTTATAAGCAAAGCCCAGTAACAAGCCCCCAAGTAGATAAAAAATAAACGAAGGGACATTAGAAGGTCCATGCATGAAAGAAAAGAGAGAGGAAGTTAGCACAAGCCCTAACCAAGAATTGTCAAAAACGGCACCTTGAAGAAGTCCTCTGAAAATGAGTTCCTCCTGGATGGGACCAAAAACTGAGGAAGTCAAAATCAAAGACAGAGAAATTCCTCTGCTGACTTCCGCCAAGTGTTGAACTCCTGCGCCAGAAGAAACAGCGAAGAAATGAATATAAACTAGCGTCTCAAGCAGACTTAGAAGAAAGATTTCAATGAAAAGCAAAATGTCTTTCTTCCTTAACATCCCAAAAGAAATCATTTCAAACTTTCTAGCATAAGTAACACTCAGCGAGGTTACAAGAAGACTTACAATAATCAATTCAGATTCATTTTGAAAAAAATCCCCATGGTTAATCGTATAAGGAACTGTAATGACGATTAGTAATACTAAAAATCCAAAACAAAAGGCATGAAATTTATCAAAAAACTCCATAAAACTAGCCTCCTCAACAAACAAACTTCCCTACAAGTCATCCTTTAGATCTAGCCTTTCCAAAACAAACCATTTTAGCAACCAAAATCCGACCACATAGCCAGCCCCTATGAATATAGCCATAAAAGCTAGCATGGGATTCAGAAAATAAAAAATCACAACAGATACAAAGGTTAGCACAAAAACATTAAAGGCAATGGTGTCAGAAGCCAAGACTAGAATATAGGGTGTCAACCAGTCTAAGGTTTTTGAATCTAGGAAAAATAAGTGTTTATACATGATGACCTCCTCTATGGCTGAAAAGCAAGTCTTTTGTTTTTTACCCCAAGACCCTATGTAGAAAAGTGAGCAAAAATGGTAAGTTTGCGATGATATTATTAACAATATGAATCGAATAAGAAGGATAGATACTCTTCGTATAACGTGTCAGCCAGGCATATAGACAACCCACTGCCGTATAGACAAAAATATCTGCGAAACTTGGCAAGCTAGAAAAGTGGGGCAAGGCAAATAAGAATGACGGAAAGAGAAGATCCAGCCTCCACCTCGAATTCTTAAAGAAGGCATGTTGAAGCAGTCCCCTACATACCAATTCTTCCATCAGAGGTCCTAGTACGATTAAGGTTAGGTAAACACCAAACTCCGCAAAATTTGTCTCGCTATAGGCAATAAACAAATTCCAACCTTCATTGGTCCCCTGAACGTGTTTAGCTGTCAGATAGTTAAAGCATATCAGCACGACAGCTGCTAACACCGTCAGAACCGAATAACTCAACCACTTTTTCCTAGGGATGCGAAAGAGATAAGCATGGCCCGACCTGACCAAAATCCAAACCATCAAGCTGATAAAGAGAAGGCTGATGATGTTTCGAATCCAGATAAGATTTCCTACCCAAGACGAGAACTCCCAATAATTGCTCCAAAATCGGGTTGTCCAAAACAGTCCGAAAAACAGAAACAAATAAGAAAGAATTGCACTCGCTTTGAAAAGAATAGGATGTTTTTTCATAGCTTTCTCCATTACAATTAAATGATATCTAATCATTTTCTAAAATTTGATAACTTTTGTGAAATGTTTTAGCAGAAACAACTCTATGATTGGTGATATCTATATAATCACCTGGATAACCAAGAACATACATCCCATAACCAGCAAATCCTCCTCCAACTGTTCCAACCAGACCAAACTTGATATTCGTTGCGAGAGAAGTGTTAAGACCTGCCATTAGAATGCGCACATGATTATCCAACCAAACCATATAATTTTTTTGAAAAGCTTCCTCTACCCAACTTGGTTTAGGAGTTGCTTGACCAATTTCCCAAACATCAACAATTTGATTCCCATATTTTGCCTTCATAGCTTCAATCCTTTTTAAATACCATTACATGAGTTGGGAGTTCCCCCTATACCATAAGGACCACATGGTTTTGAAAGATGTATAATAGGCCACTTACCATTTAATTGGTCCAAAGTTGGGTTGTCCAAAACAATCCAAAAAACAAAAATAAATAAGAAAGAATGGCACTCGTTTTGAAAAGAATAGGGTGTTTTTTCATATAACTCCTCCCTACTATGACCTACCCTTGCCAGGCTCTACTACTGCAAGATTAAGAAGACAGTTTGTTCTTTTTAAGACTAACCCGACTACTAGATAATAGATATACTAAAGCATTAAAGACAATGAAAATATGTCCATAGAATAAAATCAACCTCGCATCCAAACCAAGATAAAGTTTAATCATCACAAAGATAAGCAAAAGAATTTGAAACCATATCGTTTTCCTAAAAATAAATTTAAAACGGTTTTGAATGTCTGCCTCCTTGATTTGGACCGCAAACCCTTTATTGGTAAGAAGAAAAACTCCTGCTTCAAACAAGCCACTGTAAAGAACAAGCCACCCAATCGATTCATTAGAGATTTGTAAAAATGTCCCTAAAAGAATATTCAAAATACTACTCAAGAAAATAACAAGAAATAATCTATATTTCATTTTAAATACCTCCATTCACTTATTTCACTAACAATTTAATAGAGCCTGCTACTCAAATATCCAGTCAGAAAAGGATAGAAAGCTACTTTTTATAATACTTCAAGCCCCAAATGAGCAGAAGCATGATAAGCAAGCAGAGAATAGCGCCAATATAGGCAATTAATTGTTGATAGAATTCTCCTGCTGTGACACCTCTATACAAACAAATAATAGACATAAAACCTGTCAAGCCGATGAACATGAGTTGATTGGTTCTAGGACTAACCAAATCATCATCTTCAAACTTTCTTATCCTCATTTCTCTAGTGAGGTAAACAGTGACCAAAATAGAAGCCAAGTTAATAACCACTAAAAGAAATTGGAAAACCAAGGAAAAATTTAAAAACTGACGAGATAGAAATAGATAAGTAGAGACAAGCAAGGGCAACTGACCTAGGAACAATCTCGTAAGGAAGATGTTCCGTTTTTTAGCAAGAAAAGTTTTCATTTCTTTGCTCCTTTCTTTTTAGTTAAAGCAAGATAAATCATAACCGCAATCATATAGGCTATGGTATAAAATAGATGATACCAAATACTCTCCCTAAGCGGATAAAGAAGGATAGACATGATCAGATACAGAACGAAAATGATCAGTATTTTTTTCTTCATAAAATTTCCTCCTAAATGTTTGTTGAGCTAGAACCTTTACACTGCTAGTATAGCACTCATTTTGACCTTGGATCATCCAAATCATAAATGGTCATCAAAACATCTTGAATTGTAAAAAATTTAAAAAAGCAAGCATGAAAAACATACTTGCCCTTTACACCATATTGATACCAACTTAATTTGTAGATTTTTTATCCTGCTATCACATATCATTTTGACATGCTAAACAAAATTAAAGAAACTCCCCTGTAAATTAAGCTAGCAAATACAGGGGAGAAATTTATTTTTTAGGGGGTACTATCCGTATCCTTTTTGGGAGATTTTGAAAATATTTTTCTAATTAAATCATCCATATAAGGACCAAATATACCAACTACTAAACCAATAAGAAAACTTTTGAAATCCATAATTACCTCCAAGTACAGCTCCTCTACATACAAGCTCAAGCCTTTAAGCAACCATAATAGCCAATTGTAACATTGTTTTTGCATTCACGAGGAATTCCTCTTTTTACTTTCGTCCTATTGCAACTTTAATAAGGTTAGTATACTACTATTTTTTAAAATTTTCCATCCAAATCATAAATGGTCATCAAAACATCTTGAATTGTTAAAAATAAAAAAAGCAAGCATGAAAAACATACTTGCCCTAAGGGAATTTAACAACGTAAAGACCTAAAATCGAAAACGATTCACCCTCACTTCCGTCTGTTCTGATAGATTCTCATGATTGCAAACAGGATACAGGCTGTCCCACCTGCCAAAACCAGGAGGGTAATGATAATGTTGAGAATTTCAGGCGTCCTCTCTATTCTGTTTACAAGACGGACTAAAGACAATACTGTCAATAAGAGTAAAGCTACTGACTCTGTCCGAATTAAAGAAGCCATTCGGTTCTCAACCGCATATAAAAATGATGGTAACATAACACAGGCTATAGCAATCACAAACAGATTGCTCCCTGTTTCTTCTCCCTTGTTCACCACGGAAATCATGAGAAGATTCGATGCTATGATCAACGTAGAACAGATAATAAAAAAGGATTTCTTATTCATATAGGGTACCTCATATACTATGGCATTTTAATTGATGACTACAGCCAGTACTTCTTTCAACAAATCTTCTAATCATCAACTGACATCGAGTGAATCGTTAAAACCTGACGAAAGACTTGATTTTGACAAGTGGTATTTAGACTGGTATTGGGATGGCTTTCCACAATTTTCATGACGGTATAGAGACCAACTCCTCTCTCCTCCCCTTTAGAACTGGCTCCAAAGGAGAAGATTTCAGAAATATCGATCCCCTCTTCTTTGATGGAATTTTCAATGATAAAGGTCTCCTGTGCTCCATCTTTTAAAAAAGCAATTGAAACATGAGGTTGACTAGCCTCTGCACTAGCTTCAATAGCATTGTCACAAAGGATAGACACAATGGTTAGAAAATCAAGTAGACTCATCCCCTCGACCTGAATCTCCTCAGGAACTTCGACATTAAAGACAATCTTCTTATCTCTAGCTTTTAGAAATTTCCCTGCTAGAAGACTTTTGAGGGCTTTATCACGAATATTCACCAATCGTCCAAGGTCATATTTATTGTCCTGCAATTTTTCACTAGAATCCTTTAAGACGGAGTCGTAGACCTCTTTTATCTGCTCCATATCCTCCTCTTCAATACCCAGACGTAAGCTGGTCAAGAGGTTGGTGTAGTCATGGCGAAAGCTCCGTACCTCCTTGTAAAGTTCCTCTATATGCCGACTATAGCGTTCCATATCTCTGTAGCGCAAGGCCTGCTCTTGGTCCAATCTCTCATGAAGTTTGTCCTTCAAATAGGTATCCAGCTTCTTGATAACCCCCATAAAAAAGAGTAGGTAAAAGACTAGGATGAGATGGCGAACAGTCGTTGATTGAATACCTTGTTCATATTCAAAGAAAGACAGACTTTGCATGACTAGATAGTAAGCCCCCATTATCCAGTTAATCTTAGTCAGGGACTTTTGAAAACCTTTATCTAGAATCTCCTTTCTCAAGTTAGTGAAATCATAGTCCAACCATTTCAAAAAGACTAAAACTATGAAGCAAACGAATATCGTCATCAATAAAAAGATAGGATTGCTACCTTTATCTACAATTTCTTGTCCCAAAAATGGAAGCACAAAATAGGAAACCCCTCTATAAAAGATATTCACCAATATCATTGGAAAGAGACCATAAAAGAAAAGGAGTTTTTTAGGAAGTCCTCTTAACAATAAGAAAGACAAGCCTATGCCGTACAAGGGTTCCATAAAATAAGATAGATAATCATTTCCTACTATATAGCTAATCATTACAAAAACAACTGCCAAAAGTAGCTTAAAAAGAAAGGCCTTAAAAATTCTCTCAAAATTGAACCCAATTCCATCTACCTTAAAGAAAATAACAATTTTTAGCCCATTAGTAATGAGTGTGTGCAATAATATCCAAGCAATATTCATAAACTCTCCTAACTCAGTGTAAGTTATTGATAGTCTCAGACACTTCCCTGACCTTATAACGCGCGATTAGACAACTTCCCCCATTGGGAAAGAAAAGGAGTTTTTCTTTCTTATCCAAACGAACTACATTGGCAGGATTGATGAGAAAAGAGCGGTGGCACTGCAAGAGACGAGGCTCCTGATTGAAAACCTCCTCTAAACTCGCTGTAAATTCCAGCCTGTCCGTCTTGGTATAGAGAATAACACGATGGGCTCTGGGCGACGTTTCGAGATAGTAAACCTCTTTAAAAGGATACTGGAATTGGGCAAATTTTGATTTAAAGTAAAAGCAATCTTCCGCCAGACTCTTACTATCTTGACTATTGGCATAGAGGAGGGCTGTCTCGATCCGAGATTCAAACTCCTCTGCTGACAAAGCCTTATCAATATAGTCCAAAGCAGACACTTGGTAGCGAAAGGACAGGGGCATAAACTCCGAGTGAGTCGTCACAAAGACAATCAGGGCATAAGGATCCCGATCCCGAATCTTTCTAGCCACCTCTAGACCTTTCATCTCCTCATTTCGAATCTCAATATCCAAAAAGAATAGTTGATGCGCCCCCTTCTCATGCACCTCTGCCAGCAGTTGGTCTGGCTTGCCAAAGACCGCAAAAGAGCTGGGAGTGATATGATGTTCTTTCAAGAGTTTCTCAATCGTCGTTTCAATCCTAGTCTGTTGGGAAAAATCATCTTCTAAAACAAATATTCTCATCTTCTTACTCTCCTTGTTTCGATTTCTTCCTAAAAAGAGAATAGCAAAAATACTATGATACAAGCCCACCAAATCCTAAACAGGCCTTTAACGCTCCTGAAGGGTATCTTGTTCCTCAAATAAGCATGATAATCTTACCACTATTTTATCATAAAATTTTAACAGTACCATTCAGGAAATTTCAAGAACAATTAAAGATTTGTAGGCAAAAAAGGAGATAAAAGTGATAAACTGACAGTATCAACATACAATTGCTAGAATCAAGACTAGCAACCAGATTAAAGGAGGAATTTTCATGATAGATACAGACCCCATCAAAAGAGCTCAGACTTTGATTACTGACCTAAACAAAGCTTACCAAGTATGCAAACAGGCAACCGCTGACGACATCCGCTTTCAGGAGCAATTAAACTCTATTCTTGCCTTTCTAGCCAAGGCTGAGACAGTGGATAATCGAGTCTTGATTGAACTGGAAAAATTTTACCAGACTTCCAGTCTTCTCATGAGACTCAGCGCCCTCAATCCAGATGCTCCTACTCGCGCCGCTTGGCGGGCCTATGACCGCTTCCACTTTGACCAAGTCAAGACCAAGTTGAGTCTCTACGGACCAACCATTATCCTGTAGCAACTAAAAAGAAGCTGAGACAAACTGAACTCAACTTCTTTTTTAGTGTCATATAGGCAAGATTAATCCTGCATCTGACGTTTTACCTGATAAGGTAAGTACAAGACTAGTAAAACCAAACCTGCACCCAGCAAGGCTAGAAGGGCCAGTTTTTCCTGGAAGGTAATCAACCCGACGACTAATTCCACAAGTAAAACAAAACTGGTCAATCCTCGGACTACAGCCTGCAAGCCTTTTTCCTTTTGCCCCTTGTCCAGTGGAAAGAGTTGGGTTAAATACTGGTAGTCAAAGGCATGATAGAGGGCCAGTAACTGGAAGAGCAAGAGGTAATTAAACAATACCACCATTGCTGTCGCAATCCAAGCTTGCTCGATAAAGACCTGCGCCAGAACGGAAAGCAAGAGCAGACGGAGACTGAGGGCAAAGAGGTCTCCATTTCGCAGATAAGAACGCAGATAGAGATTTTGCCAAATCTTCCCAGGCACCTTCTGAACAGCCTTTAGGATAAAGTCCAGATAAGCACGACGCTTGACGCTGTTTGAAATCCCCTTGACCTGCGTAAAGAGGGCAAAGAAACGAAGCAAGACTTGCTTACGCTTGCTTTCTTGGGAAATAACATAGTCCCAGTCCAGTCCAGTTTCCGTAAAAAATTTGCTGGCCTTTTGACGAAAGAGGAAATATTTTCCTACTCCCAATAAAAACACATAGACCAGAAAAACAGGCAAGCCATAACCCATTGCTAAAAATAAAGGCGCAAATAACAGCAAGAAAAGGGTCTGGACAAAGAGCCAAAAGACTAGGGAAATGCCAGTTTGACGCTTGAGATGTAGCTTGATTTCCTCTTCTCCAACTAAGAGAAAGAGCTTGTCTGGAGCCTCCATATAGGTGGCAATTCCTCCCCAAAGCAAAAGTAAAACAGAGACAATACCTACAAACAAAAGGATAGGCCAATGATTTTCAGGAAAATCTTGCAAGAGTTGACTGTACTGGTAGGCTAGAAAGCCCAGCAAGACAAGCAGGAACAAGACAAAGTGGTCATTGAGAACATAGCGCAGATAACCGACACACTCCTTACGAAAAGCCTGCTTTCTCTTTAAAAACAAGTCTTTCATAGCTCCTCCTCTTTGGTCAGAGCCAAGTAAATATCATTCAAGCTAGCCTCAGGCATATCAAATGCTTCGCGCAGTTGCAGGAGATTCCCCTTAGCACGCACCTCTCCCTTGTGAAGAATGACAAAGGCATCACACATCTTCTCCGCCGAATCCAACACGTGTGTACTCATGAGAATAGACTTGCCTTTTTGCTTTTCCACTTCCAAAAGCTGAATCAAGTCTGCAATAGCCAACGGATCAAGACCAAGGAAAGGTTCATCCACAATAAAGAGACTTGGATCCACCACAAAAGCACAGATAATCATGACCTTTTGCTTCATCCCTTTTGAAAAATGAACAGGAAACCAGTCTAATTTCTGGTCCAGACGGAACATTTTTAGCAAAGGCTCCACTCTCTCAAAAGCTAATTTCTGCTCAATACCATAAGCCATGGCAACCGTTTCGATATGCTCTCTAAGGGTCAATTCCTCATACAGGCTAGGTGTCTCAGGAATGTAGCCAATCTGCTTGCGGTAGCTAGTCGCATCTTCTTGCAGGGTCAGTCCATTGATATTGATGGAGCCACTATAAGGTGTCAATAGACCGATAATTTCATTAATAGTCGTCGATTTCCCAGCACCATTGAGACCAATCAGACCGACCAGCTGCCCACTTTCAACAGTAAAGGACACATCTTTCAAGACAGGGACATGGACATAGCCACCTGTCAGGTTTTTTATTTCTAACATATTTTCTCCAAATCTGGTATAATGTAGCTATATTATATCAAAATTCAATACAGTAGAGGTAGATTTTATGTCAGATTGCATTTTTTGTAAAATCATCGCAGGGGAAATTCCTGCTTCAAAAGTATATGAAGATGAGCAGGTTCTTGCCTTTCTTGATATCTCTCAAGTGACACCAGGACATACCTTGGTCGTACCAAAAGAACACTATCGCAATCTTTTGGAAATGGACGCTACTAGCGCCAGCCAACTCTTTGCCCAAGTGCCAAAAGTGGCTCAAAAAGTCATGAAAGCTACCAAGGCTGCTGGTATGAATATCATTGCCAACTGTGAAGAAATCGCTGGTCAAACAGTCTTTCATACCCACGTTCACCTCGTGCCTCGCTACAGTGCGGACGATGACCTCAAGATTGATTTTATCGCCCACGAACCAGACTTTGACAAACTTGCTCAAGTCGCTGAAACCATCAAAAATGCCTAAGGAGTTGCCATGAAATTATCCAACCTACTGCTATTTGCAGGAGCTGCAGCCGGAAGTTATCTGGTCACAAAAAATCGCCAAACCATCACAGATGAAGTCTTGAATACCACTGACCGCGTTCAAGCTATCAAGGACGATGTAGATATTATCCAAAACAGCCTACAAATCATCGACCAGCAAAAAGAACTCATCAAGGAATATCAAGAAGACCTGACTTACAAGTTTAAGGTCTTGGAAAAAGATATCCAGACTAGACTAGCTGTGATAAAAGAAACACAGGAACTTGAAGATAAGTAAAAAGAGCCCGATGGCTCTTTTTACTTTATTCTCCTTCAAAGGCATCTTTAATATGGTCAAAGAAGCCCTTTTTCTTTGGATTGACTTTTAAATCACCAGCAGCTGCGAATTCTTTAAGCGCTGCTTTTTGGCGGTCGTTCAAGCCTGTCGGTGTTACGACATTGACAGTAACGTATTGGTCACCAACCGCACCGCCTCGAAGGCTCGGAGCTCCCTTGCCACGTAGACGGAATTTCTTACCAGTCTGAGTTCCCTCTGGGATAACCAATTCAACATCACCATGAACAGTTGGGATATCAACTGTATCACCAAGAGCTGCTTGGACAAAGTTGAGGTTGAGATTGTAGAAGATAGTGGTTCCTTCACGTTCAAACTTGTCGCTGGCTTCCACAGAAACCACTACATACAAGTCACCATAAGGTCCACCGTTAAATCCAGCTTCACCTTGACCAGCTAGGCGAATTTGTTGACCAGTTTCCACACCAGCAGGAATTTTGACATGTACGCTATGGGCTTGTTTTTCATGCCCTGTTCCGTGACATGTTGTACATGGATCTTTGATTTCTTTTCCACGACCGTGACAGACATCACAGGTTACTTGACGACGCATCATACCAAGCGGAGTCTGCGTATCGACGTTAATGACACCAGCACCATGACAGCGTCCACAAGTGACTGGACTTGTTCCTGGTTTAGCACCTGAGCCATTACATGTACTACAACTTGCTTCACGATTATACTTAACCTCTTTTTCAGCTCCAAAAATAGCCTCTTCAAAGGTCAAATTCACACGGTATTGGAGGTCATCCCCCTGACGAGGAGCATTTGGATTGCGTGAAGCACCGCCTCCGCCGAAGAAACTTGAGAAGATATCTTCAAAGCCACCGAAGCCTCCTGCCCCATCGAAACCGCCGAAACCACCAGCTCCACCAAAACCACCGTTGGCTCCAGCAGCACCGTATTGGTCATAGGCAGCACGTTTTTGGTCGTCACTCAAAGTCTCATAGGCTTCCTGAACTTCCTTGTACTTTTCCTCAGCACCAGGCTCCTTGTTGATATCTGGGTGATATTTTTTCGAAAGCTTACGATAAGCCTTTTTGATCTCGTCTGCCGAAGCGTTTTTTGACACCCCCAGACGATCATAAAATTCAGTATTGTTCATAATTCAAGATACAAAGGGCGTCAAACGGACACAGCCAAAATAGGAGTTTTGACGACGGACGCTTGCGTCCTAGAAAAAACTATCTTTTTGGCACAGTCCGTAGCCCGTGTTCAGTTACGAACACCCTTATTCCTTTCTATTGATGTTGTGAATCAAACCTCGATTTAGGTCGGGTTCAATTCCTTTCTATAATTTTCATGTAAATCTTTAGAGGCTGTTTTCTATACTCTGCTTCACTTGATTAAACTCTTCATCTGATAGAGTAAATATCAAATCCTCTTCAGCATACTCGTTCTGTTCTTTAAAATAGTTGTCCGTATTCTCTGCCAACCCTAAACCGAAAATCACTTTTCTTGCAAACTCTTGATGTGCAAAACCGATAGCCGTAATGATTTGTTTATCTTGGACAAGAACTTTCGGTTGGAAATTTTCACGTGGAAGAAATTCAAAATAGTCAAAGAAGTTTTGCCAAATTCCACCTGTAAATTTCGTGTCGTTCAACAAGCCTGCTTTCGCCAATAAAAGGGGCGCTGAAGAAATGGCTGCAATTAGGATATCTTGCTCATTAAGACTTCTCAAAAACGAGATCAATTTCTCATCTTGTAGAGTAGGACCTATATTTACCATTCCTGGCAAAATCACACAAGAATAATCTTCTATACGGATCTGATCCAATGTTTTCGTCGGTTGACAGGACAAACCATCCTCAGAGACCACCATCGAATTCTCAGAAGCTACATAATCAATCGTGATATAAAAAGACAGAGCTAAAGTACTTGTTAAAGTGGTTATCTCATAAAGAGAAAAATTAGGATAAATGACACAAAGTACTTTTTTCATACGCAACATCCTCTATTTTACCGAAAAACAGAGGCTGGGTTGCAACCTCTGGATTTCTTCCTATCATTACAACGTTCTAAAACAAAGTCGATTATACTTTGTTTTAGAACTAGTAAGGCGTTTAGGCAAGTCGCCATAGCGATTGCCGTAGAATGACAATCACTTTAGTGATTAGTCATTCTTACCTACCTCGCTCTCCTGATTTTCAAGCTCGGGATAAAATAGTCCACTGGACTATTTTATTTCTCAGTAAACTCTCCGTCTACGACGTCATCGCCTGCGTTTCCTGTTGCTTGTGCGCCTTCTGCTCCTGCTTGAGCTTGTTGCGCTGCTGCAGCTTGTTCGTAAAGTTTAACAGCAAGTCCTTGAGCTTTTTCGTTCAACGCTTCAAGTTTTGCTTTCATTTCGTCCAAGTTGTTATCTTCTTGAGCTTTCTTAAGGTCATCGAGAGCAGCTTGGGCAGCATCACGTTCTGCATCGAAGCCTTTGCCTTCAGTTTCCTTGATTGTCTTTTCAGTCGCAAAGATAGCTTGGTCTACTTCGTTACGAAGGTCAACTTCTTCTTTACGTTTCTTATCTGCTTCAGCGTTAGCTTCTGCATCTTTCATCATGCGGTCAATTTCTTCGTCAGTCAAACCTGAGTTAGATTGGATAACAATTGTTTGTTCTTTTTGAGTTCCAAGGTCTTTAGCTTTAACAGACACGATACCGTTCTTGTCAATGTCAAATGTTACTTCGATTTGAGGAATTCCACGAGGTGCAGCTGGGATATCTGTCAATTGGAAACGTCCAAGAGTCTTGTTATCTGCTGCCATTGGGCGTTCACCTTGAAGAACGTGGATATCAACGGCTGGTTGGTTGTCTGCTGCTGTTGAGAAGACTTGTGATTTAGATGTTGGAATAGTTGTGTTACGGTCGATGAGTTTTGTGAAGACACCACCCATTGTTTCGATACCAAGTGACAATGGTGTTACATCAAGAAGGACAACGTCTTTGACATCACCAGTAATCACACCACCTTGAATAGCAGCACCCATAGCAACTACTTCGTCAGGGTTTACTGATTTGTTTGGTTCTTTACCAGTTTCAGCCTTAACAGCTTCTACAACGGCTGGGATACGAGTTGAACCACCAACAAGGATAACTTCGTCAATTTCTGACAAGCTCAAACCTGCATCAGAAAGGGCTTGACGAACTGGAACTTTTGTACGTTCTACAAGGTCACGAGTTAAATCGTCAAATTTGGCACGAGTCAAAGTCATTTCCAAGTGAAGAGGTCCAGCTTCACCTGCAGTGATAAATGGCAAGCTGATTTGTGTTGAAGTTACACCAGAAAGGTCTTTCTTCGCTTTTTCAGCTGCATCTTTCAAACGTTGCATTGCCATCTTGTCAGTAGACAAGTCAATACCGTTTTCTTTCTTGAATTCTGCTACCAAGTGGTCGATAATTTTTTGGTCAAAGTCATCACCACCGAGTTTGTTGTCCCCTGCAGTTGACAATACGTCGAAGACACCGTCACCCAATTCAAGGATAGAGACGTCGAATGTACCACCACCAAGGTCAAATACCAAGATTTTTTCTTCTTTGTCAGTCTTGTCCAAACCATAAGCAAGAGCTGCTGCAGTTGGTTCGTTGACGATACGTTCTACTTCAAGACCAGCGATTTTACCAGCGTCTTTTGTGGCTTGACGTTGAGCGTCGTTGAAGTAAGCAGGAACTGTGATAACTGCTTTGGTTACTTTTTCACCAAGGTAGTCTTCAGCATAACCTTTCAAGTATTGAAGAATCATAGCTGAGATTTCTTGTGGAGTGTATTCTTTTCCGTTAGCAGAAACTTTTTCAGAAGTTCCCATTTTAGATTTGATAGAGATAACTGTATCTGGATTTGTAACTGCTTGACGTTTTGCAGCATCACCAACGATGATTTCACCGTTTTTGAATGAGACTACAGATGGAGTTGTACGGTTTCCTTCTGGGTTTGCGATGATTTTGCTTTCAGTTCCTTCAAGAACTGCAACTGCTGAGTTTGTTGTACCTAAGTCAATACCGATAATTTTAGACATGTGTTTTTCTCCTTAAATTTTATATTCTATTTTTCTTTTTGATACTCTTCTTAAGTGGCGGCGCCGTCAGAGCTTGACTTCGTCAATCTCTTTGACTAAACTTTGAGCCTAAGGTCTAAAAGTTTGCGCAAATAGCGCCACGGCGAAGAGTATCGTCTTTGGTTCGCTTCGCTCACTATTGCAAAGCCAAATATATTTTATCTTTCTTCATAGTTTATTGTCGTTTCGGACAAGTTTTTTAAGTTCTCTAGCCTAGTTGTACACCACTACCATAGCTGGGCGTAGGATGCGGTCATGGAGTTTGTAGCCTTTTTGGAAAACTTGAGCGATGGTATCTGCTGGGTGTTCATCGTCTGCTGGAAGAGTTTGGATGGCCATATGATAGTTATGGTCAAATTCACCGTCAGCTGCGATTCCTTCGATTCCTTCTTCTTTCAAAGCGTGAATCAAGCTTTCTTGCACCATTTCCAAGCCCTTCTTCACATCATCTGTCAAACCTTCAACTGCGAGTGCACGCTCAAGGTTGTCCAAAGAAGGGAGAATCGCTTTTGCCAAGTCCTGGCTACGATAACGTTGCAAATTTTGACGCTCTTCATTGGCACGGCGTTGGATATTTTGCATTTCTGCATGAGCGCGAAGATATTTATTTTCGAACTCATCTGCACGTTCATTTGCCAAGTCCAATTCAGACTTCTCAGGAGTTGTTTCTTCTACCGTTTCCACAACTTCCTCTTCTTGAACTTCTTCTACTTCTTCATTTTTTATATCTTGGGCCATTTTCGCCTCCTTTAATGATTTCAATCTTAATGTACTTCGTAATGATTACTGCTGAGGTAGCGGTAAAAATCTGTCAACTTCATGGTCAAAACACGATTGACTACATTGACTTGGTTGATTAATTGCTGATAATCCAGATTAACTGGACCGATAATGGCTAGAATTCCAACTCCCCGATAAGGAATGAGGAACTTGCTACTAATCACCGCTAGGTCGGCTAGACAGGACTCTTGACTGTCTGCAACACGAACGTTTTGCATCTGATCTTCACGCAGACCCTCACGAATCTCCAGAGCCACCTTTTGCGGTTGGTCAAAGAACTGATAGGCTGCTAGAGTAGCAAAATTCAAGAGATTGACTTTGCCCGCCACCACAATGTTTTCGTTGAACATTTCCTTAAAGATATGTTCAAAGAGATCGATAACATTGTCCGTTGTTGTAAAGTAACGCTGGATAATCTGCGGAATCTCCGTCCGAATCTTGTAGTGAATATCTAGAACGGTGTGGCCGAGGAAACGTTCCTGAATGATGCTCTTCAGCTTCAGCAAATCCTCCTGCAAGAAGTTCCTTGGAATCAGAAACTGACTAGTAACCGTTCGCGACTCGTCTAGGGTGAATACTGCCAAGGCTGTATGTTGCCCCAAAACAACGATATCAAAGGCTGTCAAACGTTGCCTGCTCGGCTCAACATCCAGTGCTACTACCGTACAGCCACTCAGGTCTGTTAGCAGATTAGCAGCCTCTTGCAGAATATCCTCCAATTTGAAGAATTCCTGATCAAAGGCTTTGACAATCTCATAAACCTCATTTTCAGCCAATCGGTCAAAATCCAGTGAGTGTTTCACATAGTACTGAAAACCAGCAACACTTGGCATCCGACCACTTGAAGTATGGGCCTTCTCAAGCAAACCTTGCTTTTCTAAAGCCGCCATATCATTACGAATGGTTGCACTGCTAGAGTTAATAGACTCTTGCAAGGCTTTGGATCCGACAGGTTCGTGCGTTTTGGTAAAGATGTCAATAATCAGATTCAGAATATCCTGCTGACGCTCTGTAACCATCTCATCACTCCTCTCTGTCTGATCAATTAGCACTCGATACACCCAAGTGCTAACTTATGATTCTATTATACACCCTTAAAAGAGAATGTCAAGACAAAAACTCAAAAAATTAGCACTCTTTTGCCAAGAGTGCTAAAAATCAGTCTAAAGACCTAGAAACTTTACTATCCACCTACTTGATATTTCCTTTTTAATCTGAAATAACCATAGATTAGATAAGAAATCAGTAAAGCATACAAAACAAAAATAATGAAGAAAGATATAGAAAGATCTTCTCTAAACAAACTCATGCAAACAACAAGACCACCTAAGAAAGTAGTTGCACATAAACGAAGTCTATATTGTATAACTGCCCATCTGAGCCCCTTACTCATATAGACTTGATCCTCTGGAAGTAAATCAGAAGACGATTTACGAAGAATTGAACAAAAAACTGTTTCTATCAATTCCCAACCTCTATCTCTAAAATCTTGCAGTTCATGCTTATACTTTTTAAGAAATCTAGAATCATAGATACGGTAGATGACATCTTCCGGTTGACATTGGTCAAAATAGAAAAAACCAAAACAATTCCTACCATATTTCCAACCTTTCAAATGCATCTCATGTAAATATTCTTCTTCCTTGTCCAAATTAAGAATAGTGAAAATTCGAAATTCTACTCTGCTAACCATTGTATTACCCCAAAATTAGAAAACATGCCTGATGTTATTTATTAGATAATTCTTTCCACTTTTGACTCAATCTCCACAAAACATAAGAAATCTGAATCGCATTAATTATCAATAAAACAAAATCTATTAAGACAATCAAAAACATGTCCCAACTGAAAGAACTATCTCCACTGACAAACTTTGAGAAAACCGGTAGTAGAGCCGAAAAGATAAGCAAAAAGATAAGCAAAATAGGAATCATCCGAATTATTAAAATCCGTTTAACCACAGCTAACTTCCCAGACGCATCATTATAAATTTCAAACTCGGCATCCGACTCAATTCCAGAATGAAGCTTTCTAAAGTAGGAAAAACCATTAAAGTCTGTAATATGCTCCCAGCCACAGTCTTTAAATAGTTGTAAATAGGAGGCTCTCTCTGATTTTTTCATGGGATAAAGGTCCAACTGATAAGACACTTGCTCCGGTTGGCACTTTTCAAAAGTATACTTAACCGCAACTACTAAGTTAGAGTAGCTTACTTCCTTAAGTTTCCAGCCCTCAGCATGCATTTTTCTAAGATATAAAGCTTCTCTATCATAATCCGCAATGGTAAAAATTCGATTAACAATTTTCTTTTCCATCATCCTTCCTCCAGACTATTTCTGTAGAGTCGTTCAATACGTTTCAATTCAATATCTAAGACTTTGCGTCCCAAGTCTGTAATCTGATAAATTTTCCGTTTTTCCTCTTCTCGGACAAAGGAAATCAAACCATCCTTTTCCATCTTTGACAAGGTTCCATACATAGTTCCAGGACTAATCGAAACTTGCGAATCTGTCATCTCCTTGACCTTTTGCGTAATACTATAACCATGACCTTCCTTTTGCAGACAGAACAAGATATAAAAACCCGTTTCCGTCATCGGAAGATAAACTCGACGAATCTTATCCGTTAATTCCATTTATAGCCACCTCCTATCCAGTTCGATATATCGCACCTCGTTATATAAAATATATCACATCTCGATATAAAACACAAGAAAAAAGACCACCCTCAGGCAATCTTTCTTCTATATTAGTAAAGATCTAAATAGTTATCAATTTCCCATTGTGAAACGAAGGTTGCATAACTTGCCCATTCGATTCGTTTGGCTTCAAGGAAACTAGTATAGATATGTTCTCCAAGAGCCGCTCTGACAACTTCATCTTCTGTCAAAGCTTTCAAAGCGTTGTGAAGGGTTGATGGAAGGTCTGTAATACCAGCTTCCTTGCGCTCTTCTGCTGTCATGATGTAGATATTTTCTTCGATAGGAGCTGGTGCTTCGATTTTATTTTCAATACCATGCAAACCAACTTCCAAAAGAACTGCCATAGCGATGTACGGATTAGCCATTGGATCCACTGAACGCAACTCAAGACGAGTTCCCATACCACGTGAAGCAGGCACGCGCACAAGTGGCGAACGGTTACGACCAGCCCAAGCAATGTAAACCGGCGCTTCATAACCTGGAACCAAACGTTTGTATGAGTTAACTGTTGGGTTCATAATGGCAGTATAGTTGTAGGCATGCTTAATCAAACCGCCAAGGAAATGGTAGGCAGTTTCTGACAACTGCATTCCTTTTGGATCATTTGGATCAAAGAAGGCATTGTTTCCTTCTGCATCAAACAAGGACATATTACAGTGCATACCTGATCCAGCAATACCAAATTTTGGTTTTGCCATAAAGGTTGCGTAAAGCCCATGTTTGCGAGCAATGGTTTTAACAACAAGTTTAAAGATTTGAATCTTATCACAAGCACGGAGAACTTCATCGTACTTGAAGTCAATCTCGTGTTGTCCAACCGCAACCTCGTGGTGACTCGCTTCTACTTCAAATCCCATTTTGGTCAAGACATTGACAATCTCACGACGTGTATTGTCCGCAAGGTCAGTAGGCGCCAAATCAAAGTAGCCACCCTTATCATTTACTTCAAGTGTTGGATCTCCATTTTCATCCAACTTAAATAGGAAGAATTCTGGCTCTGGTCCAAGGTTGAAGGATTTGAATCCCACTTCTTCCATGTGACGAAGAGCACGTTTCAAATTGCCACGAGGGTCTCCTGCAAATGGTTCACCTTCTGTTGTATAGACATCACAGATCAAACCTGCAACACTTCCATTTTCATCTCCCCAAGGGAAGACTGTCCATGTATCCAAGTCAGGGTACAAGTACATATCCGACTCATTGATACGTACAAAACCTTCGATAGAAGATCCATCAAACATAGCCTTATTTGACAAGACTTTATCTAACTGTTCATCTGTAGCAGGAATTTCGACGTTTTTCATGGTTCCTAAAATATCTGAGAACATGAGACGGATAAAGGTAACATTTTTTTCCTTGACTTCACGACGAATATCTGCAGCTGTGATTGGCATGAGTTTTCTCCTTAATGTATGACTACTTGCGGTTGGCTAACCGCGACCAAAAGGTGATCGTACCGAAGCAAAGCGACCCTGTTGGAGGAGTTCATTGTGAAGTGCACGACGCACCTCAGTCTGACTCACCGCTTTCTTGGATTTCGCTTCACGTTCAGCATATTTTTTCTTAATAGCAGCGATATTATAACCTTCAGAGATATAATCTTTGATTTCAAGCAGACGATCCATGTCATTCAAGGAATACATGCGACGGTTCCCTTCGTTTCGATCAGGCTTAATCAACTCTTGATCTTCATAATAACGAATCTGACGCGCCGATAGATCGGTCAACTTCATAACACTGCCGATAGGAAAAACAGCCATATTTCGGCGAAATTCTTTTTCCTTCATTTACAATTTCCTTCTTTCTGTCTATTATAGTCTAAAAAAAGACAAACGTCAATTGATAATGTTATAAAATGTAACATTATTTTTCTTTTTTCTCTAAAATGAGCCGAATACGATCAATATCGTAATTTACGAGAATTGCGACAAAAACTCCCATGAAAGTTTCTGATACACGCGCAAACACGTACAAAATCGTTTCCCCACTCGGAATTGATAAGGTAATGATTAACATAGCTGCTACACCACCAATAACCCCTGCTTTGTTATTCATGGCTACATTTGTCATAATGGTTAACATGGTGCAGATTGGAACAACAACTAAGGTTACCCAAAAGGCTTCGTGGAAAAAACTATTTATTAGGAAGAAAACCAAGGCATAGAGGCCACCGATACTATTTCCTAGAATACGCGAAGTCCCAAAATGAACACTCTTATCAAAACTCTCCCTCAAGCTAAAAACGGCTGTCAAAGCACCGATTTGAAGACCTTTCCAACCAAAAAAGCCAAAAATCAAGAGAACTAGAAAAACAGCAATACCTGTTTTAAAGGTTCGCATACCAAGTTTGAACTGGGATTTATCGAATTTATATTTTTTAAAATAACTCATAATCTCAACTTTCTATTTCCATTTTATCATAAATTGGCTGATTTTATGATGAATAGTTGAGAGGAAGCGTTTTTATTTTAAGCAAAAGAAAAGAGGAACTTTCACTCCTCTCTTCTTTGATTCATTTATGAAATCTTATTTTTCTGTCAAAGCTGCAAGTCCCGGAAGAACTTTTCCTTCAAGAAGTTCCATTGATGCCCCACCACCGCGTCACAAATACCTCCACTAGCACAAAAAGGTGACATAGCCACCTTTTTGTTAACGTTTCAGTTTTGTTCCTTTTTCTACAAAATCAGGATTTTGTAGAGACTAACGGGCTGAAATCATTTTTCTGTAAGTGCAGCCAAGCCTGGCAATACTTTACCTTCGAGAAGCTCCATTGAAGCGCCTCCGCCCGTACTAATCCATGAGAATTTGTCTGCGCGGCCAAGGTTAATCGCTGCGGCAGCTGAGTCACCACCACCGATGATTGATTTAACGCCAGGTTGTTTCACGATAGCGTCCATCACACCGATTGTACCAGCTTGGAAGTCTGGGTTTTCAAATACACCCATAGGTCCGTTCCATACAACTGTTTTGGCACCAGTCAAAGCTTCGTCAAATTTAGCGATAGATTTTGGACCGATGTCAAGACCAAGGAAGCCTTCAGAAACTGCTTCACCTTCAGTGTCACGCACTTCAGTGTAACCAGCAAATGCGTTAGCTTCTTTTGAGTCAACTGGCAAGATCAATTTACCGTTTGCTTTTTCAAGAAGAGCTTTAGCGACATCCAATTTGTCTTCTTCTACAAGTGAGTTACCGATTTCGATACCTTGTGCTTTGTAGAATGTGTAAGTCATACCACCACCGATAAGGACTTTATCAGCTTTTTCAAGCAAGTTTTCGATAACACCGATCTTGTCTGAAACTTTTGAACCACCAAGGATAGCCACGAATGGACGTTCTGGAGTTTCAACTGCTTCTTGGATGTAGGCAATCTCGTTTTCAAGAAGGAATCCAGCAACTGCTTTTTCAACGTTTGCTGAGATACCAACGTTAGATGCGTGTGCACGGTGAGCTGTACCGAATGCATCGTTTACGAAGATACCATCTCCAAGTGATGCCCAGTATTTACCAAGTTCAGGATCGTTTTTAGATTCTTTCTTGCCGTCAACATCTTCGTAACGAGTGTTTTCAACCAAAAGAACTTGTCCATCTTCAAGAGCGTTGATAGCTGCTTCCAATTCAGCACCACGAGTGACACCTGGGAAAACAACATCTTGACCAAGTTTTGCTGCCAAGTCTGCTGCTACAGGAGCAAGTGATTTCCCAGCTTTATCAGCTTCTTCTTTCACACGTCCAAGGTGAGAGAAAAGAATTGCACGTCCACCTTGTTCGATGATGTACTTAATAGTTGGAAGAGCTGCTGTGATACGGTTGTCGTTAGTGATTACGCCATCTTTCAATGGTACATTGAAGTCAACACGAACGAGGACTTTTTTACCTTTCAAGTCAACGTCTTTAACAGTAAGTTTTGCCATGTTACAAAAACCCCTTTATTTATTTTATTCGAAACTATTATATCACACTTTGGAAATATAAGGAAAGATTTCACAAGATTTTTCGATATTTAATCTTCATGCCATGTTAGAGTGTATTATTTTTACTTTTTCTAACGAATTTTCTTTCTAAAATCTTAGCTTAACACTTGTTAGATTTACTTTTATCCTTTAAAATAGAATAGGAGAAATTCCGTTATTATTTTTCGGAGGAAAAAGAAATGTCCATTAATTGGCAGGAAATTTTATTTCACTTTTTAGGTGGTCTGGGACTATTCTTATATAGTATCAAGACCATGGGAGACGGTTTGCAACAAGCTGCTGGAGATCGCCTTCGTTTTTACATTGACAAGTACACTAGCAACCCCTTTTTAGGTGTTCTAGTCGGAATTGTCGTGACTGCCCTGATTCAGTCAAGTACAGGGGTTACAGTTATCACGGTTGGTCTGGTCAGCGCTAGTCTTCTAACTCTTAGACAGGCTATCGGAATTATCATGGGAGCCAACATCGGAACCACCGTTACTTCCTTTATCATTGGTTTCAAGCTTGGCGAGTATGCTTTACCCTTGATTTTCCTTGGAACCATGTTCCTATTCTTTACAAAAAACAGAACAGCAAACAATATCGGGCGCATCCTGTTTGGTGTAGGGGGAATCTTCTACGCCCTCAACCTCATCAGTGCCGGTATGAGTCCTCTTAAAGATCTACCACAATTCAAGGAATACATGGTAACCTTGGGACAAAATCCTGTATTAGGAGTTTTTGCCGGTGCAGTGATTACCGTTCTCATCCAAGCTTCTTCTGCGACAATCGGGATTTTGCAAGGTCTCTATGCGGGTGGATTCCTTGACCTTAAAGGTTCGCTACCAGTTCTCTTCGGGGATAATATCGGGACAACCCTAACCGTTATCATCGCGGCAGCTGGAGCCAATATCTCTGCAAAACGCGTTGCTGCAACCCACGTTACCTTTAACGTTTTAGGGACTATTCTTTGCTTAATCTTATTAGGTCCATTTACGTCTATGATTGAGTACTTCCAGGCACTCCTTCACCTCTCACCTGAGATGACCATCGCCTTCTCTCATGGTGCCTTTAACGTAAGTAACACTATTGTACAATTTCCATTCATCGGAGCCTTGGCCTACTTTGTCACCAAGCTCATCCCTGGTGAAGATGAAATTGTGAAGTACGAGCCACTTTATCTTGATGAACATTTGATTAAACAAGCTCCATCAATCGCCCTCGGAAATGCCAAAAAAGAACTCCTTCACTTGGGAAATTATGCTTCTAAAGCCTTTGACCTTTCATACAACTACATCATTGACCTCAATGAAAAAGTTGCTGAAAAAGGACACAAGACAGAAGAAGCTATCAATACCATTGATGAAAAATTGACTCGTTACCTTATTACTCTTTCAAGTGAAGCCCTTAGCCAGAAAGAAAGTGAAGTTCTGACCAACATCCTGGATTCATCCCGTGATTTGGAACGGATTGGGGACCACGCAGAAGCGCTAATCAATCTGACTGACTACCTTCAACGGAAAAATGTTGAGTTCTCTGAAGCTGCTTTGCAGGAATTGGCTGATATCTATCAAAAAACCACTGGCTTTATCAAGGATGCCCTTGATAGCGTGGAAAACAATGATATTGAAAAAGCTCAAAGTCTGATTGAACGCCATAAAGAAATCAACAATATGGAACGTGTTCTCAGAAAGACTCACATCAAACGCCTCAACAAGGGTGAGTGTTCAACACAAGCTGGGGTCAACTTTATCGACATTATTTCCCACTACACTCGTGTGTCAGACCACGCTATGAATCTAGCTGAAAAGGTCATCGCTGAACAAATCTAAGATCCAAGAAGCTATCCTAAATAGGATGGCTTTTTCTTTTCCTAATCAAGAATTGCTTTTTTTACATATAGAAAAATGCTTTGATTCACAATGGAATCAAAGCATTTTAAAGAGTTCCCCATACATAATCGCAGAAACCGCAGTTCCTCTGTACTTGGCTTCTTCTCTTTTGATAAAGCGAGCCAAGTTGAGCAGCTCAGGTGCCGGATGTTTGGGATTTAGGAGCAATTCACGATTGACCAGGCCTGAGAGACGAATTGCCAACAATTGCTCATTTGTAGTAGGCAGTTTTTTAGCAGTCTCTAGGAGAGCAGCAACTAAATCTTCACTCAAATCATGTCGAGCATGATTGTAAAGATCTTTTATAAGGCTTTCTAGGTTTGGTTCTACCATCCCTACCACCTCCCTTATGGTTTAATAATTTTTAATCAAATCAACTGTTGAACGATCCAATTTTTTCACCAAGGCTTGCAAGAAAGCTTGAGCTTCTAGGAAGTCATCCATAGCGTAGAGGGTTTGGTGAGAATGGATATAACGAGCGCAGACACCGATAGTTGTTGATGGAACACCACCATTTTTCAGATGAGCTGCGCCAGCGTCTGTTCCGCCTTTACCACAGTAGTATTGGTACTTGATACCAGCTTCCTCAGCTGTTGTCAAAAGGAAGTCCTTCATACCTGGGAGAAGCAAGTGACCTGGATCATAGAAGCGAATCAAGGTTCCATCCCCAATCTTGCCTTGACCACCGTAGACATCACCTGCTGGTGAGCAGTCAACTGCTAGGAAAACTTCTGGGTCAAATTTAGTTGTAGAAGTATGAGCACCACGGAGACCAACCTCTTCTTGGACGTTAGAACCTAGATAGAGTTCATTTCCGAGTTTTTGACCTGAAAGAGCTTCTGCCAATTCACTAACCATGAGTACACCATAGCGGTTGTCCCAAGCTTTTGAGATGATATTTTTTTCATTGGCTGTCAAGATTGCAGAGCTATCTGGTACGATGGTATCTCCAGGACGGATGCCAAAACTTTCTGCCTCAGCCTTATCCGCAAAACCACCATCAAAGACGATATCTGCAATAGCAGGTATGGTTGGTCCACCCTTACCACGAGTCAAATGTGGAGGGACAGAGCCTGAAATCACAGGAATTTCACGACCGTCACGAGTAAAGAGTTTAAAGCGCTGGCTACTAACCACCATAGGATTCCAACCACCGATTTCTACGACACGAAAAGTACCATCTGGCTTGATTTCGCTGACCATAAAACCAACTTCATCCATGTGAGAAGCGACCAAGACGCGCGGTGCATCCGCAGCTTCTGAATGTTTAATCCCGAAAATACCACCCAAGCCATCTGTCACCACTTCATCCACGTGCGGTGTCAACTTTTCACGAAGATAAGCGCGGACAGGTGCTTCATGACCTGAGATCGCAGCAAGTTCTGTTACTTCTTTGATTTTTGAAAATAATGTTGTCATTTCAGTTCCTTCTTTCTTTCATCCATTTTACCACTTTTTATAGGAGAAGGATAGCGGGAAGGTGGATTTCTAAATTAGTATCTTAGTCTTACTGTATCTTAGAAAAAGCTTGTATTTTCTTGCATGTGATATAAAATCCAAGAAACATTCCAAGATTAACTCGAAACTTTATTTCCAAACAAAAAACAATTTAATTCCAAAATCGTTCAATTTTTTCATGAAATTTACAGAAAATAGTTGACTTTCCTTTCTTCTTTCTTTAAAATAGTACAAAACTAGAAAAAGGAAAAAAATCATGACCAAAACAATTCTTGTTACAGGTGGAGCTGGGTACATTGGCTCCCATACCGTTAAAGCTCTTTTAAATGCTGGCTACAAGGTGCATGTCTTAGATAATCTTTCTACAGGAAATCGTTCAGCTGTAGATAGTCGTGCT
Organism: Streptococcus bovismuti; assembly: GCF_042436615.2. Classification (GTDB taxonomy): domain Bacteria; phylum Bacillota; class Bacilli; order Lactobacillales; family Streptococcaceae; genus Streptococcus. The sequence continues at coordinate 70,907 of NZ_JBHMFR020000007.1, forward strand.
AGCTTTAAACAACTGGATGTTTATGATGCTAGTGCCTTAAAGGATTACTTAGAAGAAAATCAGATTGATGCTGTTCTGCATTGTGCAGGTGAGATTGTTGTGAGCGAAAGTATTGAAAATCCAAGTAAATACTTCACTGCCAATGTTGCTGGTATGAACCAAGTTCTCAAAGTCTTATCTGAAGTTGGCATTCAAAAAATCATGTTCTCTTCGACTGCTTCCCTCTATGGTAATAACTGTATTGACAAGCCTGCAACTGAAGATACCCTGCTCGACCCTGTCAACCCTTATGCAGAAACAAAACTGATGGGCGAACGAATGATTTACTGGATGGCTAATCGTTACGATTGGAAATATGTTATTTTCCGTTACTTTAATGTTGCTGGGGCTGAAATGGATGCTTCAAACGGCCTGCGTGTAAAAAATCCAACTCACATCATTCCCAATATCAACAAAACCGCATTGGGACAAAATGATAGCCTAAAAATATTTGGAGATGACTACGATACACGTGACGGTTCATGTATTCGAGATTACATTCATGTCTTGGACCTTGCACAGGCTCATGTGAAAGGGATGGATTATCTATTTCAAGAAAACAGTTCTTCTCAAATCTTTAACTTAGGAACTGAAAAAGGCTATACCGTCAAAGAAATCTTTAAAACTGCTGAAGAATTACTGAATCAAAAAATACCACACGAAATTGTTGCTCGTCGTGCTGGTGACCCAGCTAGCGTCCTAGCAGACGCATCAAAAGCTAAAAAATATCTTGATTGGAAGGCTAGCTACTCCCTCGAAGATATTATTTTATCGGATTATCATTGGCGTGTTAAAGAGGGGAAAAACATTTTGGAATAGGATAACAAAGGAGAAAGGCTTGGCGCTCTCTCCTTGTTTTATTTATTAAATTGTCAGAAAATTCATTGACAGATTAAAGAAATCGTGTTACAGTAATATCCGCAGGTATCTTTCGGTACCAAATCAACATGAAAGGATGGGGTATGAAACTTTCTCATTATTTAATTGGCTTACTTCTACTCCTAGTCTTTCTCTCTATTAGCATTGGAACCAGTGATTTTTCATGGGGAAAGCTCTTTGCTTTCGACCAGCAGACCTGGCTTCTCTTTCAAGAGTCCCGTCTTCCAAGAACCATCAGTATTCTCCTTGCGGCCTCTAGTATGAGTATGGCAGGACTTCTCATGCAGACTATCACTCAAAATCAGTTTGCTGCACCGAGTACAGTTGGAACCACTGAAGCTGCCAAACTAGGAATGGTATTGAGCCTCTTTGTCTTTCCGTCGGCTAGTCTGACACAAAAGATGCTCTTCGCCTTTGTTTCATCCATCGTATTCACCCTCTTCTTCCTTTCCTTTATGACTATTTTTACTATAAAGGAAAGGTGGATGTTGCCTCTGATTGGGATCATCTATAGTGGAATTATCGGTTCTGTGACAGAAGTTATCGCCTATCGTTTCAATCTGGTTCAGAGTATGACAGCTTGGACCCAGGGCTCCTTCTCCATGATTCAGACCCATCAGTATGAGTGGCTCTTCTTAGGCCTTATTATCCTGATAGCCGTTTGGAAATTATCCCAAACCTTCACCATCATGAATCTAGGAAAAGAAACCAGTGAAAGTTTGGGGATTTCCTACTCCCTACTTGAAAAACTAGCCCTCTTTCTGGTAGCCCTAACGACAAGTGTCACCATGATTACCGTGGGTGGCTTATCATTTCTAGGAGTTATCGTTCCCAATCTTGTTCGCAAACGCTATGGAGATAATCTAAGTCAGACCAAACTCATCGTCGCACTGGTTGGTGCCAATCTAGTTCTGGCCTGCGATATCCTATCCCGAGTTCTGATTCGGCCCTATGAGCTGTCTGTCAGTCTTCTACTAGGAATCATTGGTAGCCTCGTCTTTATCCTACTTCTCTGGAGAGGGGGACGAAAAGATGCAGTCTAAAAGCAAACATACTAAGCTATTATGGCTTCTCATTATTCTTGCTATCGGAGCTTGTCTCCTCTACTTTTGGCCCATCACTCACTTGTCAGCCTTTGCTTGGAAGTTACGTTCCCAAAAAATCATCGTTTATCTCTTGGTAGCCATCGCGACTGGGATTTCGACCATTAGTTTTCAAACCCTGACGGAAAATCGCTTCCTTACGCCTAGTATTTTAGGAATCGAATCCTTCTACGTCCTACTGCAAACTCTGCTACTGGTTTTTGAAAGCAAGTTTCTGCAACTTGGTAAGTATCCTATCTTTGAATTCCTAATCTTACTTCTTGTCCAATCTCTCTTCTTTCTCGCCTTGCAAGGTTACTTGAAGACACTGATGAAACAAGACCTGGTCTTCATCCTGCTAATCTGTCTAGCCCTCGGAAGTCTCTTTCGAAATATCAGTACCTTCCTTCAAGTCTTGATGGATCCAAACGAATACGATAAACTGCAGAACAGTCTCTTTGCCTCCTTTCAACATCTCAACACTTCCATCCTAGCCATTGGTTCTCTGATTATCCTTGCTTTGACCATCTTTTTCTTTCGAAAAGCAGTCATTCTGGATGTCTTGCACCTACAAAGAGAAACGGCTCAGATATTGGGACTCGATGTTGAAAAAGAACAGAGAGAACTCCTCTGGGGCATCGTGCTTTTGACTTCAACGGCTACTGCCTTGGTAGGGCCTATGGCCTTCTTCGGTTTTATGCTGGCTAACCTCACTTACCTAATCGTCAAAGACTATCGGCACAAGTTACTCTTTATCGTGGCCATTCTGGTCGGATTTATCAGTTTGACCTTGGGACAATCCCTGATTGAACGAGTCTTTGCGCTGGAAATTCGCATCAGTATGGTCATCGAGAGTGTAGGGGGGCTCCTATTCTTTATCTTACTACACAGGAGGGCACGTCAGTGAAACTGGAAAACATTGACAAATCCATTCAAAAACAGGATATTTTGCAAGGCATTTCGCTTGAGGTCAGTCCTCAGAAACTAACAGCCTTCATTGGTCCAAATGGTGCTGGAAAATCGACTCTCCTCTCCATCATGAGCAGACTGACCAAGAAGGATCAGGGAATTCTCAGTATCAAAGGTCGTGAAATCGAGAGTTGGAATTCACAAGAACTGGCTCAAGAACTGACTATCCTAAAGCAGAAAATCAATTACCAAGCCAAATTGACTGTTGAAGAACTGGTCAGTTTTGGACGTTTTCCCTACAGTCGAGGTCGACTGAGACAAGAAGACTGGGAAAAAATCCGAGAAACTCTGGACTATTTAGAACTGACCAACTTAAAAGACCGCTACATCGATAGCCTGTCTGGAGGACAACTCCAGCGGGTCTTTATCGCTATGGTACTGGCCCAGGATACAGACTTTATCTTGCTGGACGAACCACTCAACAATCTCGATATCAAGCAAAGTGTCAGTATGATGCAGATTCTCAAGCGACTGGTGGAGGAACTCGGAAAGACCATTATCATCGTCCTCCACGATATCAACATGGCCAGTCAGTATGCAGATGAAATTGTTGCCTTCAAGGACGGCCAAGTCTTTTGCAAAGGAACGACAGATCAAATCATGCAGGCTGACCTACTCAGTCAACTCTATGAGATTCCCATCACGCTGGCGGATATCAATGGCAAAAAGCTCTGTATCTATAGCTAGTAACATAGAAACTCTAGTTAGAGAACCCTCAGTCTCTTAGCTAACAAGCCTATCAAAGACACTCCCTAAATCGTTATCACATTTTAAAAAGGAGAAATCATGAAAACATCCCTCAAACTTTACCTAACTGCCCTAGTAGCCAGCTTCTTGCTCCTACTTGGTGCATGTAGTACAAACTCAAACTCAAGTACCAGCCAGTCGGAGTCAAGTAGCTCTGCTCCAACAGAGGTAACCATTAAAAGTTCACTAGGTGTAGTCACACTTTCAAAAGTCCCTGAAAAGATTGTGACCTTTGACCTCGGTGCTGCGGATACTATTCGCGCTTTAGGTTTTGAAAAGAATATCGTCGGAATGCCTACAAAAACTGTTCCGGCTTACCTAAAAGACCTAGCTGGAAAAGTTAAAAATGTTGGTTCTATGGTTGAGCCAGACCTGGAAGCCATTGCTGCTCTTGAACCAGATTTGATTATCGCTTCACCACGTACCCAAAAATTCGTAGATAAGTTCAACGAAATCGCTCCGACTGTTCTCTTCCAAGCAAGCAAGGATGACTACTGGACTTCTACCAAGACTAATATCGAATCCCTAGCAAGCGCCTTCAGCGAAACAGGTACACAGAAAGCCAAGGAAGAATTGGCCAAGCTAGACAAGAGCATCCAAGAAGTCGCTACTAAAAATGAAAGCTCTGACAAAAAAGCCCTTGCCATCCTCCTCAACGAAGGAAAAATGGCTGCCTTTGGTGCCCAATCTCGTTTTTCTTTCTTGTATCAAACCTTGAAATTCAAACCAACTGATACAAAATTTGAAGACTCACGCCACGGACAAGAAGTCAGCTTTGAAAGTGTCAAAGAAATCAATCCTGACATCCTCTTTGTCATCAACCGTACCCTTGCAATCGGTGGAGACAACTCTAGTAACGACGGTGTCCTAGAAAATGCCCTCATCGCTGAAACTCCTGCTGCTAAAAATGGCAAGATTATCCAACTAACACCAGACCTCTGGTATCTAAGCGGAGGCGGACTTGAATCAACAAAACTCATGATTGAAGACGCACAAAAAGCCTTGAAATAAGCTACTTCAAACTCAACTAACATCTTTACATGATAAAACGCATCCTATCAAGCTCACTCAAACCTGATAGGATGCGTTTTTATCATTTCACTAAAATATTTTTACCTAGCCTTATTTTTCTTCTTGATTCCGTTTAAGGGAAAAATGGTCTGGCACAGAGTCCTTACCCGTTTTCGACCAGGGATGGCAACGTAAAATCCGAGCCAAGCCCATCAAAACACCCTTGAAGCCATGTTTTTCAATAGCCTGAATCATGTAGTTGGAACAAGTCGGCTCAAAGCGACAAGAGGGTGGAAAGGCTGGCGAGATAAAACGTTGGTAAAAGCGCACAGGCGCTATTAAAATTCGTTTCATTATTTCTTGGTTACAGCCATGGTGTGTAGTTGGCTGATTTCTTTTTTATTAAGACGACGGGATTCACCTGGACGGAGTCCTGTCAAGTCTAGGTGTCCAAAACGTGTACGAGACAACTTATCTACTTGAAGACCGACAGCTTCAAACATCTTTTTAACCTGGTGGTTACGCCCTTCATGGATGGTCAACTGCACCACAGAGCGGTTTTTGACTGGATCCACTTTGAGAATCTCATAGACAGCCGGCTTGGTTTTCTTACCATCAATCTCCAGTCCACGGGTCAAGGGGCGGAGATTATCCTTATTGGCCACACCTTTAACACGCGCGACATAAACCTTGTCAATCTCATTACGAGGGTGAATCATCTCATCCGTAAAATCCCCATCATTGGTCAAAATCAAGGCTCCTGATGTATCCCAGTCCAAACGACCTACAGGGTAGATGCGCTCTTTCACGTTGGGCAAGAGGTCCACAACAGTCTTGCGGCCCTTGTCATCTGTCACGCTGGAAATGACACCGCGTGGTTTGTTAAGCAGATAGTAGACCTTTTCTTCGTTGTAGATAGGTTGACCTTCAACTTCTACCTTGTCGCCTGACTTGATGGTCGTTGATAGTTCACGTACCACCTGGCCGTTAACCGTCACCAAGCCTTGCTTGATGAACTCTTCTGCTTTTCTCCTACAGGCCACACCTGCGTGGGCAATATACTTATTGATTCTCATCTTCTTCTATCCTTTCACCAAATAATTGGCTTTCTTGGGCTTGAATTTCAAGCTCATCAATCACTGGTAATTCTTCCAAATGATTTATCCCCATGTAATCTAGGAAATAATCTGTAGTCACATAGAGGTTGGGGCGCCCCAACACTTCTTTTTTCCCGTCTTCCTTTATCAGGTCAAAAGCCTGCAACTTTGCCAAAGCCCCACTCGAGTTTACCCCACGGATGGCATCAATTTCTATCCGTGTGATGGGTTGTTTGTAGGCAATGATGGACAAGGTCTCAAGGGCAGCCCGAGACAAGCTCTGGTTGATAGGCGCCTTGGAATATTCCTTCAAAATCTCTGCAAATTGAGGCTTGGTCACCAATCTATAAGCTCCCCCTGTCTCAATCAGAGCCAAACTGGAATCTGGGTCCTTTTCATACTTCTGGGCTAATTTTTCTAAACTCTGTTGGATGCCTGTCGGTGGCAGAGAGAGGAGTTCAGCTAACTGGCGGACTCTAATCCCATCTTCACCCGCTACAAACAAGAGCGCTTCTATTTTTGCTAAAGTACTCATCTTTCCTCTCTATCAAGTCTAGCTTTGGGCCACTTGACTTTCTTCCTTCTTTTCCATGAGATAAATATCTCCGAAACTCTCCTCTTGCACGAGGATCAACTCCTGGGTTTTGATTAACTCTAGGGTTGCCAAAAAGAGGGTAATGACCTCTTGAACATTCTGGGCTTCCTTAAACAAATCCTGCAAGCACAATTGGTCTCGTCCAGCCAAGGACTCTTTCACGATAACCATCATGTCCTCAATCTTATACTCATCCCGCAAGATGGTCGTGTGATTCTGAGAGAACTCCTCTTTTTTCTTGGCTAGGATATTTGAAAAAGCCAAAAAAAGGTCAATGGTCGTCTTGTCATGAACAAGCTCCGCATCTTCGTAAATCAACTCTGTCGGCGCTTTGGAATAGTACTGGGCCCGTTCTTGGTGCTTGGCTTCCAAGTGCTCCCCCAAGAGCTTGAACTTGCGGTATTCTTCGATTTGGGAAAGAAGATCCTGCTCCAGGTCATCCTCCAAGTCTGTCACTTCTGCTACCTTTGGAAGTAGTTTGCGACTCTTGATCAGCATGAGCTGACTGGCCATAACCATGTACTCCCCCGTCACTTCCAGACGCATGGCCTGCAGGGTTGAGACATAAGCTAGATACTGTTCGATGACTTCCGTAATGGGTACATCGTAAATATCCATCTGGTACTTAGAAACCAGGTGCAAGAGCAAGTCCAGGGGCCCTTCAAAATCTTTTAATTTAATATCCATTATCTATATTTTTCTAAGGTCAGGACTGTTCTTAATCCTAATTTTTTTGCAATTTCGTACAAATCAACCTTGTTTTCTATTTGTCTTAGAATGAACTGCTCCCGCAAGGCTTGGGCTGACAGATATGGGAAACCTTTCTCCTTGACAAAGGACTCTAGCTGACGGAAGGCCCACTGACGAGAATAGGCTTTTCCTGCCCTTTCAAAAAGATAGGTCTGGCCCATCAAGGGTTCCAATTCTGGAATCAAGATTGTGGGAATGGTGACAATCCTCTGTTGGGAAGCCTTCTTGATTCGCAACACCTGAAAATTCAGATTGATATCCTCAACCTTGAGAGCTAAAATCTCACTTGGCAAGAGTCCCATTTCTAGGATTAAGAGCGCTAGCAAGCGTCCCTCTGGATAGTCGCTTTCCTGCCAAAAAGAGGCTAGTTCTAGAATTTCTGGCTTTTCCGTCTTCTTCTCAGCTTGTTTAGCTAATTCCAAACGATAAAATCTGTCCACCTCTCCTTTTTGATAGAGAAAGTAGAGAAATTGATTACAGGCCGAAAGTTTCCGTTTCTGGGCGCTGATTTTTAGATTGGCTAGCTGGGCTTGGTAAATCTTGAGACTGGTCTCAGAAATCCGCAAGCCCACGACGTCTAAAAATTGTTCCAGATCATACTTATAGGACTGCTTGGAATTGACAGACAAGCCCTGTTTTTCTTCTAAAAAGGCTGAAATCCTGTCTCTCATTTGCATCGAATCTCATATTCCTTACTAAAGTCATGCAAGAGGGCATTGACTGCCTTGAGGATAGACTTGCGTGTGATAATTCCTTGGAAAATACCAGACGCATCCACAACCGGCAAGAAGGACTCATCTACCAGCTTGTGCAAGACCTCCGTAATGGTAAAATCAGGCGAGACAACCGCTACGTCCATTCTCGTCATATGAACGATATCCGTATCTGCCATGATTTCTTGACTCAAGTCATGCTCCATCTGATAAGCCATAATATCTCTGAGCCCAATCGTCCCAACAAAGTGTTTTTCATCTGTTACAACAGGAACACGGGTATAGGTCATCTGACTGAGCAAGAGAGTCGCATGATCTGCATTATGAGTATCAATCAACACAGCCAGATTTTCAGCAGGAGTCAAAAATGTTTCCTCCTGCCCCAACAAGAAAGTCTCAAACTCCTTGGCAATCATCGGCTAAACTCCTTGGACAAGCCCGGATACACCTCATGGTCTCGTGTCAAAAAGTCCACTTTGAAATAACTGTCATCAATCTCCACACGAGCATAGAGACATTCTCTGATGGTCCCACGTGGTTGACTGATAGAACCTGGATTTAGAAAGAGGGTCTTACCTTCCATCCAAGCACTTGGCACATGCAAGTGACCATAGAGACAGATATCGGCATCTTCCTCCTGAGCCCAGTAGCCCAACTTTTGAAAGTTGAAATTAATGTCAAACAAGTGACCATGAGTTTGGATAATCTTGGTCGAACCAAGCTCAGTCACCAAACGTTCTGGGTAGCCGGCGTAGAAGTCCATGTTCCCTTTAACTACACGGATGCCCTCCCAAAGTGGAGAATCAGGACGCAGTTCAGAATCACCGTTATGAAAAACGGCATCAACTTTGCCCACATAGCGATCACGGATTTCTTCCACAATCAAGCTATCGCCATGAGAATCGCTCATTACAATGATGGTTTGCTTTGCCATGATGGAAATACCTCCAAAAGTTTCTTAACGGCTAAGGCACGGTGAGATTGACTATTTTTTTCTTCAAGGGTTAATTCAGCTGATGACTTGCCTGTCTCTCCTACAAGGAAAAGAGGATCATAGCCGAAGCCATTTTCACCCTTGGGTTCAAAGTTAATATAGCCTGGCCAGTCTGCTTCAACAACCAAACTTTCCTTGTTTGGACTGGCTACGACTAGGGTTGTATGGAATTGAGCCGAGCGGTCCTTGAGTTCAAAGACCATGGCCAATTCGTGCAAGAGTTTAGCATTATTTTCACGGTCAGTTGCTCCCACACCTGCGAAACGAGCTGACCAGACGCCTGGCAAGCCACCAAGGACATCGACTTTCAGTCCAGAATCATCTGCCAAAACCATCTTGCCCGTTAATTGAGAAATAGTTTCTGCCTTGAGACGGGCATTTTCTTCAAAGGTCATGCCTGTTTCAGCTACTTCAGGCAAGTCAGGATAGTCATTAAGATTTTCCACATCGTAGCCTAGCTTGTCAAAGATAGCTCGGAATTCCTTGGTCTTGCCCTCGTTACGAGTCGCAATCAATAAGGTTTCTCTGACCTTGTTTGTCTCAAAGAATGCTTCTACATCAACACCTTCTTTAGGCAATTCTACATACAAGAGTTGCCCATTTTCAACTAAGAGCAGAGCCCCCTGACGTTGGATGACTTCCACATTTCGTCCCATTTCTTGGTTGAGGATATCTACCACAAAAGACAATAAACGGTAGAGAGAACCATAGCGTAAAACAGTAACAGAAACAGGAAAACCTCGATCCTCATCTCGAAATCTTTGGGCAAACTCCAATAGAGGAAAATCCAAGTCATCATCCGTCAACGTCCGGACGCCACCAAAAATACCATAGGACCCGACATACCAGTCCTGGTCATCCTTGTATTCATAAATTTTATTTGTCATAATTCTACATGCTCCACATGAATCTCTTTTTCAAGCCATTCTTCACCAATTTGTGCAAAACTTTGGCTGCTGGCTGTTGTGTAAAAACGGTGATGAAGTGGTCCAGCATCGCGACCACGATTGATTTCAAAATAATTGAGTAAGACTGAGATGTCCCGTACGCACTCTGCCCCACTATCAATGAGCTGAACCTTGGGTCCCATGACATTTTGAATAATAGGTCTGAGCAGTGGATAATGGGTACAACCCAAAATCAGGCTATCCACCTTTCCAACCAAGGGACGCAGGGTTTCATAGACCACTTTCTTGGTGACACTGGTTGACAGAGCACCAGACTCCACCAAGGGAGCAAACTTGGGACAGGCCAAACTCTCCACCTGTAAGTCCGGATCCAAATCATGGATTTTCTGACGGTAAATATCAGATTGTACCGTCATGGGAGTTCCAATCACTCCGATTTTCCCACCTTGACTGGACTTGATAGCTGCCGAAGCTCCTGGCAAAATAACACCTAGGACAGGAATATCTAGTTGAGCCTTGATTTCTTCCCAGACAACGGCAGTCGCAGTATTACAAGCAATGACAATCATTTTGACATCCTTGGTCAAAAGAAAGTTGACCAACTGCCAAGTATATTCACGAATTTGCTCAGCAGGACGGGGCCCATAGGGCGCCCGTGCCGAATCTCCAATATAGACGATTTCTTCATGGGGAAGCTGGCGCATGAGCTCTCGCACAACGGTCAAGCCCCCGACACCCGAATCCAAAAAACCAATTGGTCGATTATCCATACAGTCTTCTTTCTAGTCTTTTTTCTGATTGATAGTTCATTATGATTACCGTTCCTTATGAACTGAATAATGACAGCCTAATCAATAACCATCTCTCTTAATCATAATCAAATATCAATAGAATGCAAGGAAAAAGTCTCACCCCTAAACCATAGCCAACATAGTGAGAAGTCTGGAATTTTCATCCCAGACTTTTCCTTATTTATTTTTTCTTTTTATTGTTAGCAAGGGCTGCTTTTTGTTGGCGGATGATTTGGTGGTAAACTTGTTGTACCTTAGCTTCGCTTGGTTTTTGACCATTTGCACTCAAAAGAGTACGAACTGCTTCAGCATTCAAACGTGGGTTGTCAGCGAATTCTTTTTCAATTTGCTTACGAACCAAGTACATTCCTCCAAGAGCTCCTCCTAGAAAAGCTAGCACAATCAATACAATTGCTAATAGTAAATCCATCATATTTCTCCTGTTTCTTTTTGAGTCTCTTTCATTATACCACAAACTAGCCACCCTGACTAGTTTGTTTTACGCTTTCAGGAATGGAATAGACAGCCAAAAGAACCCTGCTTTTCTGCAAAAGAGGGCTCCTTACTGACTTTAATTTACATAGATAGCCAATGTTTGATAAGGTCTGAGTAGAATTTTTTCAGATACTTATGTACCTTCATAATTGAAAATCAACGTTTGCCCATTTTGATAGGCTACTGGTAAATCCATTTCCACTTCTGTGGCATAGAAATTAATGAGGCACATCTCAGCCTTTTTCTTTATCCCAAAACTAATTCATCACTGACCAGACTTTGACCACTATTTTTCTGGAAGAGATGCATGAGATCTTCAACCGTCAGATGCTTTTTCTCTTCTCCTTTGACATCTACCACTATCTTGCCTTGATAGAGCATAATGAGACGATTTCCGTACTCAATAGCATGGTTCATATCGTGGGTAATCATCAAAGTCGTCAACTGATGGTGTTCCACAATCTTTTGCGTCAAATCCATCACCATTTGACTAGTTTTCGGGTCAAGGGCCGCAGTATGTTCATCCAAAAGCAAAAGTTTGGGTTTCACCAGAGCTGCCATGACTAGGGTCAAGGCCTGTCTTTGTCCTCCTGAGAGATATTGAGTATCTACTTTTAAGCGGTTTTCAAGACCAATATTCAACTCCTTCAAGGCCTCTTGGAACTGGATTCTATCCTTCTCCTTCACGCCCCAACCAAGCCCTCTTTTCTGCCCACGTCTCAAGGCAATAGCCATATTCTCCTCAATCGTCAAACGAGAAGCCGTTCCCATCTTAGGATCTTGAAAAACACGGGCGATATCCTTGGCTCTCTTTCTTACACTCAAATTTTTAATGGATTTACCTGCCAATAAAAGGTCCCCTTCGTCCACCGATAGATTGCCAGCCAAGATATTCATCAAAGTGGATTTCCCTGCTCCATTTCCACCGATTACAGAGATAAAATCTCCCTCTTCAACCTCTAAATCTAATCCTTTGAGGACATGGTTCTCATTGACTGTCCCTGTTTCAAATGTTTTGTGAATATTTTCAAGTGTTAACAAACTTGCCATAACTTTTTCCTCCTATTCATTTCTCAATTTCAGACCACGAATCTTTAATCTCTTTTGCAATTCTGGTGCAAATAAAACTAAAGCGAGCAAGATTGCATTAAAGAGACGTACCAAGTTTTGATCTAGATTTGGAATTTCATAGATATTTAAAATAATCAAACGATAAACAATAGCACCAATTCCGATGGATAACAAGCGGCTTCCAATGGTCAAGTCGTGTATCAAAACTTCTGCAATAATAACTGCACTCAAACCAACAACGATAGTTCCTGTCCCAGAAGTCACATCTGAAAATCCATCATTTTGGGCAAATAAGGAACCACATAGGGCAATCAAACCGTTTGAAATCATGTAACCAACAATCTTCATGGTGTCTACATTGACCCCATTTGCCTCACTCATCGGAATATTGTCCCCAGTCGAACGCAAGACAAGGCCAATCTCCGTTTTCATCAAAAGAGTCAAGACTAGACAAACAAGTAATAGACAGACTAAACTAAGTGAGAAAACAGCTTCTTCATTTGTCAGCCCCAAGCTCGCCAACTGTTTAAAGACAGTTGAAGAATCTCCCAAGGAAAGATTAGGCACACTTCCCATGATTTTAATATTGATGGAATAAAGCCCTGTCAAGGTCACAATTCCTGTCAAGAGAGCTGGGATTTTCATCTTGGTGTGGAGCATTCCTGATACAAGACCAGCTACCATACCTGCCAGCAAAGCAAGTAAGGTCGCAATCCAAGGATTTGTCCCTGCCTGTATCTGCGATACAACGACAGCTGCCCCCAAAGGAAAGGCTCCTTCAGCAGTCATATCCGCAATATCCAAAATACGGAAAGTCAAGTAAACTCCAATGGCCATAATCGACCACAACAAACCTTCTGATAAACTAGATAATACAAAACTCATCTTAAACCTCCCTATTCCTTGCTTTCCAACTTACTAATATCAATTCCTAGTGCATCTGCCATTTCTTGATTGGTATGCAATTCCAGTTTTTCAGGCAACTCAACTGCTATATTTTCTGGTTTCTCACCTTTTAAGACACGAATCAACATGCGGGCTGTCTGCCGTCCCAATTCTTCATAATTGGTACCGTAGTTATACAAACCACCAACCGCAATCATTTCCGTTGAGCCACCGAATACTGGAACCTTGTGTTTAATAGAAACCTGCTTAACTGTTTCCATGGTTGACGAAATGATATTGTCCGTTGGTACAAAAACCATATCCACTTCTGCCATCAAACTCTCTGCTGCCGCTTTGACATTGTTACTGTCCAAGATTGTTTTTTCAACAACGGTAAAGCCTTTTTCTTCCAGAAGTCGCTTAGCTTCATCCTTTTGGACAACTGAGTTTGGCTCGCTCTGAGTATAGAGGATTCCAATTGTTTTAGCTTTTGGCAACACTTTCTTTATCAAATTGATTTGGGTTGAGATAGCATCTGATGACTGATCACTTGTTCCAGTTACATTGCCCCCAGGATGCTCTCTTGACTCTACCAACTTGGCACTGACAGGGTCTGTTACAGCTGAAAAGATAACCGGTGTCGTTTGTGTTGTATTAGCCAAGCTCTGAGCAGAAGGCGTTGCGATAGCTAGAACGACATCACTAGATTCTGCTAGTTGCTGGGAAATCGTTTTTAGGTTTCGTTGTTCTCCCTGTGCATTTTGCAAATCAATCTCGATATTTTTCCCTTCAGCATAGCCTTGCTTGGCAAGCTCATCCACAAACCCTTCTCTAGTAGCGTCTAAGGACTGGTGGGTAATAAATTGCGAAATACCGATACGAAACACATCTTTTTTCTTATCTGCCTTCAACTGATGCAAACTAATCAGAGAGGTCAAGAGAATCCCCACTACCAAGAGAGGGGCTAGTAATTTTCGAACAACTTTCATAATGAAACTCCTTCTCAGAAAAGATAAAACAAAAAACCGCCTAGATAATATCTAAACGGATGCTTGAAATAAGCTAACAAGTTACAACTTAGCTAGTCCATTTAGATATTCATCTATATGGACCACAATCAAAAATCTTAGCCACATAGATACAAACAAATTGCTTGAACTGTTTGCATCCATGGTGACATGTCTACAAACACTATCTAAAGTAGCTAAAGTAAAAGTTTTGATTCATCGTTACAGCTTGTCTCTTATTCATTTCTTTTTCTGCTTTCTTTTTTGATGTTTCCTATCTTACCACCTTTTTCATCAGCTGTCAAGAATATTTCAGAATTTTTTAAAATTTTTCGAAAATTCTTTCAGGATACTTTCAAAGATTTTTTCAAATCAGTCCAACAAAAAAAGGTTTATAATTCCCATAAAAATTGATATGGAAATTATAAAACCATTATTAGTTTAACCCTTGTTGGTAACGCGCTAATTCGGCTTGGTTAGCCCAAACATAGTGACCTGGACGGATTTCTACCATAGATGGCTTATCAGTCTCATAGTCGTGTTGACTTGGGTCGTAAACCTTCAAGACCTTCTTACGTTCCAAGATTGGATCTGGGATTGGTACCGCTGAAAGCAAGGCTTGAGTATATGGATGAATTGGATTGTTAAACAATTCTTCTGTTTCTGCAACCTCTACAATAACACCCTTGTAAATAACTGCGATACGATCTGAAATAAAGCGAACGACAGACAAGTCATGGGCGATGAAGAGATAGGTCAAACCAAGTTCTTTTTGGAATTTTTTGAGCAAGTTCAAGACTTGAGCACGCACAGAAACGTCCAAGGCTGAAATGGGCTCATCCGCAATAACAAAGTCTGGTTGCATGACCAAGGCACGGGCAATACCGATACGTTGACGTTGACCACCTGAGAATTCATGAGGGTAACGAGTCAAGTGCTCAGCAAGAAGCCCCACTTCACGGATAATATTTTTAACTTTCTCTTTACGTTCTTCTTCATCCTTGAACAGATGATGATTGTAAAGACCTTCAGAAATAATATAATCAACAGTCGCACGTTCATTCAAACTTGCGGCAGGATCTTGAAAAATCATCTGGATACGACGAATCAATTCTGCAGCTTGTTCACGCGATTTCTTACCATTAATCTTTTGACCATCAAAAATGATATCCCCATTACTTGTATCATTAAGACCGATGATGGCACGACCAATAGTTGTTTTCCCACTACCTGACTCACCTACAAGCGAGAAAGTTTCTCCCTTGTTGATAAAGAAGTTAGCATTTTTAACTGCGACAAACTTCTTACTTCCTTCACCGAAGGAAATTTCTAAATCTTTGATTTCTACTAATTTTTCAGACATTTCCTTCCTCCTAGTCAGCCAGATGGGCAAATCCCATTTTTTCACGAATCTTATCATGGAGATTTGCAATCACAGCTGGTTTTTCTACTTTTGGAGCATCCTCATGAAGTAGCCAAGTTTTAGCCCAATGTGTCTCTGATACTGAGAATTGAGGAGCTTTTTGTTCGAAGTCAATTTGCATTGCATAGTCAGAACGCAAGGCAAAGGCATCCCCTTTCAGGTCAGTATAAAGTGACGGAGGTGTTCCTGGGATTGAGTAAAGATCCCCTTTATCATCAGCAAGCTGAGGCAAGCTAGACAAGAGACTCCATGTATATGGATGGCGAGGGTCATAGAAGACTTCCTCAACAGTTCCATACTCAACGATTTCTCCTGCATACATAACCGCTACCTTATCTGCAATACTTGCCACCACACCAAGGTCGTGGGTGATAAAGATTGTTGTGAAATGGTACTCGTTTTGTAAAGATTTCAACAAATCAATAATCTGAGCTTGGATGGTCACATCCAAGGCAGTCGTTGGCTCATCACAAATCAAGACATCAGGTCGGCAGGCAAGAGCAATCGCAATAACGATACGTTGACGCATTCCTCCAGAATATTGGAATGGGTATTCATCAAAACGTCTATCTGCATCTGGAATCCCAACCTTATTCATGTAGTCAATGGCCAATTCTTTCGCTTCTTTAGCTGTTTTTCCTTGGTGTTTTACAATAACTTCTGTAATCTGACTACCAATTGTTTTAATTGGGTCCAAACTAGTCATTGGATCTTGGAAGATAGTCGCAATCTTAGCGCCACGAATTTGTTCCCAATCCTTGTGAGAAGATAAAGCTGTCAAATCTTGACCACGGTAGTCAATGCTACCTTGGGCAATGCGACCATTTTCTTCAAGCATACCTGTGAAAGTCTTTGTCAAAACAGATTTTCCTGATCCTGACTCACCTACCAAGGCTAATACTTCTCCTTCAACTAGTTCAAGGGAAACGCCGCGAATGGCTGTCAATACTTTGTCACGAACGTCAAATTCCACGACAATATCGCGAGCAGTCAAAATTACATTTTTTTCTTTTGTCATTTCTACTCCTATCTATGTGTACGTGGATCACTAGCATCCGCTAAGTTTTGACCAACTACGAAAAGGGATAAGGATACCAAGACAAGAGTTGTCAATGGAATCCAGAAGAGGTATGCATTTGTCGTTACGTTCTGAGAGTAATCTGAAATCAAACGACCTAAACTTGGAACTGTAATCGGCAATCCAAGTCCAAAGAATGAAAGGAAAGCTTCGTATGAGATAAAGGCTGGAAGCATTTGAGATGTCGTCGTAACGATAACAGATACCAATTGTGGCATAATGTTTTTTACAACAATCTTAAAGGTTGGTGTTCCAAGTGTACGTGAAGCAAGGTTATACTCCAAGTCACGATAACGCATGATCTGAATACGAATTGAGTAAGCAATACCAATCCAAGTAGTCACACTCATAGCAAAAATCAGATTCCAGAATCCAGCTCCGATTGAGTAAGTCAAGACAATGACAATCAAAAGAGATGGGATGTTTGAGATGACATTATAAACTTCCATCATCACACGGTCAACTGATTTTGAAATTCCCCAAATACCACCGACAAAAACACCGATAACCAAGTTAATCACTGTCGCAATCACAGAAATGAGGATAGAGTTACGAGCTCCGAACCAGACACCGTCAAAGAGAGATTTACCGTTACTGTCTGTACCGAACCAATGCTCAGCATTTGGCTTGATATAACGAGCACTAAAGTCGTTTACTTTGCTGACATCATTGAAATCAAACTTAGAAAACATTGGGTAGATGAAACTCATCAAAATGATAGCTACCAAGATTCCCAACATGACTACAGTTGATTTCTTCTTCATAAATTGTCTAAACACTGAGCCCCAGTATGAATAGGCTGGCGCATCAATGGCTTCAGAGGCAAAATCGTCACGTTTTACGAACTGAAATTTTTCTTTATCGATTGTAGACATTATTTGCCTCCTTTCTCAGTCAATTTAATACGTGGGTCAATAATAGTCATCCAAATATCTCCCAAAAGAAGTGAGAAGATAGAAATACATGTAAAGATGAAGACAAGACCTACGACCATAGAGTTATTAGATGCTTTTACAGAGTCAATCAACATTTTACCCATACCTGGGAAAGCGAAGACTGTTTCAGTAAGGGTTGCACCACCGATAACCCCGATAACAGCACCAGGAATTCCTGAAACCAGCGGAACCATGGCATTTTTAAAGATGTGTTTGTTTGAAATTTCTTTTTCAGACAAACCTTTTGCACGAGCAAAACGAACAAAGTCCTGTGATTGCAAGTCAATCATGTAACGACGAATCCAAATAGCTGTACCAGGAGCACCCAATAAACCAAGGATAACTGCTGGTAAAACATACGAACGCCAATCTCCAGCACCCAAGATAGGGAATGAATCTGGAAGACCAATTGATGATCCAATCAAACGAACAATGTAAACCAAGGCAATGGTTGGAAGGGCCATCAAGAAGGTCAAAAACCCTGTTGAGAAGCTATCAATCCAAGTATTCTTGAAGCGAGCCATAGCTGAACCAAGTGGCACGGCAATCGCATAAGAAATCACCAAACCAATCAATCCAACGACTGCAGAGCTAGCAATCATAGAAGGATATTGGTAGTTGCTTTCAGTTGCAGTATATGGGTCATCTTTCCCATAGTTAGCTACTTCACGAGAATCAGCCTGACTAGGCGATTTGTAGGTTCTTGAGTAGATATTAACTGAAGATGTTTTCTTACCAGTTGGGAATTGCACTTCTGATGTCTTAGTTTGACCTTGTCCTTGTGTGATAACTTGAAGCACAGGAGTATTAGCATAAGTTGGATATGAATCACCCAAATTCAAGTTCACAAAGTTTTGGTGAACAAATGGGAACTGACTATTGAAGTACAAGAGGTACTTGTGTTTAGTCCCTGAACCTACCAGAGACCAGCCGATAGCGGGATCATTTTCAAAACGCAAATAACGCTCCAAATTTGGATTTTCTGGGTCCTGAATCTTGTTTGTGTGGTCGATATCAAGCAAGTTTGCATAGAATTTAAACACACGTTCAAAAATTGGAATTTCACGTGTAGCGTAGAATTGGCCACTTTCAGTAAATTCTCCCAGGGTCCAACCATGACCGATTTGTTTGATGTATTTTTCATAGATAGCCTTGTTGGTATCATTGGCTTCAACTGTTACAGAAGCATCCATCTGGCTAGCTTTTTCTTGCAATTCCTTGGTATCGTAGTACTCGATATAGCCCATACGCTCATAAACAGTGTTCTCATAGTTATCACGCTTATCAGCAGTTGTCGCAATCTTGTTATAGTTGGTATCCTGTTTGAAAATCAATTTTCGAGGAACCATTGTATAGATAATCGTGTAAGTCAAGGTTGTTACTAAGAAGATAGAAACCAATGACCGCAAAACACGCATAAAAATATATTTTTTCATATCATTTCCTTTAAAAATCCCAAAAGAACCTTCTCCTCATGGAGAGAAAGTTCTATTGAAAATTATTTACTTCACATGACTTGCCAATTCTTTTTGAGCTTTCTCGTTTGACTCAGTCTTTTCTTTCAACCATTTTTCACGAGCTTTTTCATACTCTTCTTTGGTGATTGCTTTTTCACCAACTTCAGTGTACTTCAAGTATCCTGAATTTTCACCTTTAAGGCCGGCTACAGAATATGAAGAGCTAAATGGTAGAACTTTTGAAACATATGAAACGGCTGTTTCTTTAGGAGAAGCCATTACTGGAATTGTCAAAGCATTATCAGTCAACCAAGCTTGTGCCACCGCGTATTTTTCATAACGTTTTTGAACATCTTGGTTTTCGCTGTTTGCGTCATCAAGTAATTTTCCATAGTCAGCTAAACCAAGTTTGCTTACTACTGATGCATCTGTGTTTTGGTCAATACCAAGGTAAAGACGAGTGCTTCCTCCCTTAAGGACGAATTGATCCAAGAAAGTAGAAGGATCTTGATAGTCCGGGTTCCATCCTAGCAAGGTATGGATATCCCAGTCTTGCTCTTTAGCTGTTGGAGCGCTAAATGAAATTGGTAAAGCTTCTGCTTGAGTCATTTGTTGTAAGTCTACAACAACATTATCTGAACCCAATACTTTTTCAATTGATTGTTTCAATGATTGAACACGGTTTACAACCGCTGTTGATTCTTGGATAACCAGGGCATCCAAGTGGATTGGGAATTCAACACCTTCAGCTTGTAGACTTGATTTGGCTTTAGCAAAGACTTCTTTCGCTTTTTCTTCATTGTAAAGGCCATTTTGAGAATCTGCTAGAGACACGTTTGACCAAGTAGAAGAATTTGTCTTAGCCAAGCTATCTTGTACCAATTCACCAAATGTTTTCTTACCAACTTGAAGATTATAAGGTGCAAACGTATTACGGATGGCTACTGCAGCTCCATCAGTACCATTTGTTTGAGCTGAGTAAGAATTGCGATCGACAGCAAAGTTCAAGGCTTGACGGAATTCCTTGTTTAGCAATGCTTTCTGAGTAGATGTCTTTTGGGTATCACTTGTTTTGGCAGTGTGGTTATAGGTTGTACGGCCATAATTCAAGCTGACAGTTGCAACACCCGCTCCTGGTTCATTAAAGTAAATGTTATCTTTAAAGTCAGCTGCATATTTTTCATATGTAGAACTTGTAGGGAAGATACGAGCCTTGCTATATTGACCATCAGCAAAACCTTTAGCAATCACATCTTGGTCCTTACCATCCCAGAAAGTGAACTTAACGTTCTCAATTTTTACATTTTCTTTGTCCCAGTAAGCATCATTTTTAGCCATCTCGATAGATGATTTTGGAGTTACAGATTTTAAGACAAATGGACCGTTATAAAGAATAGAGTTAGCATCGGTTGGGGCACCAAAACCTTCACCTTTTGAAGTTAAGAATTCTTCATTAACCGGCATCAAAACACCACTAGTGGTCTTATCATTCCAGAAAGTTTCTGGCTGGTTCAAGGTATATTCTAGTGTTTGATCATCAAGTGCTTTTACTCCAACGGTTGAAAAATCGCTTGTTTCACCCTTGATATAGGCTTCTAATCCCTTAATAGAAGAGCTAACGATTGAAAGTCCTTTTGATTTTCCATCTACGGCATGTTTCAAACCAGTAACGAAGTCTTTAGCAGTTACAGGAGCGTATTCTTCTCCCTCTGCTGTAACCCATTTAGCATCCTTACGGATTTTATAGGTATAAGTCAAACCATCTTTTGAAACTGTCCATGATTCAGCAATAGAAGGAACCAAGTTACCATATTTATCATTAGCCAACAAACCATCTACAGCATTTGTTGTGACGAATGATGTTGAATCGATATTGCTGACGATATAATCCAAGGTTTCTGGATCTGTTTGATAAACATATTGGTAATCTTTTGCTAGTTTAGCATTATTTGAACTAGTGTTTGAACACGCAGCTAGAACTCCTGACGCTAATAAGGTAGCTCCCGCTACAGCAAGCACTTGACTTTTTTTCATTTATTTACTCCTCTTATAAATAAAGTATAGGTTATCATCAATTATATCATAGATTTCAAGAAAAGTAAACGAATTTTCAGAATATTTAGGCTTATTGATACAAAAAATCTGAAAAAGCTATTGACTGAAAATCATTTTCAAGGTATAATAATAAACGTTAAGGCGGTATAGCCAAGTGGTAAGGCACGGCTCTGCAAAAGCTTGATCGTCGGTTCAAATCCGTCTACCGCCTTCTATAACTTGATTTTTTCAGGTTTCATTTAAACAGAAAGCCCAGTTTAAAGGGCTTTTTTTATTTTCTTCGGATAAATACATATAACTTACAAAAACTTTTGGGGTGAATTTGGGGCAGACTTCTTTTTAGGAGACAATCTTTTGATACTCAATGAAAATCAAAGAGCAAACTAGGAAACTAGCCGCAGGCTGTACTTGCGTACGGCAAGGCGACGTTGACGCGGTTTGAATTTGATTTTCGAAGAGTATGAAATCAACTGAAAAAGCTTCGTCACACCTGGTGACAAAAGCCTCTAGTTTATTCTGTTTCTTCTTCAATTTCGAATTCTGTGATTTGGACTTTTACCTTGGTAACACGTCCATTTTTCACTTTATCATTGGTTAGGATAAGCTGTTTGTTTTGGCTGATCAATTCATAGCTGAGTTTCTCAGTCGTTGGAATGGTCCCAACTCCTGTCAAATAATAACCAGCGATGGTATCAACGTCATCACTTTCCAGTTCAACATCAAAGTAATCGTTGAAATCATTGAGATTCATGGTACCTTGAACAATATAAGTATCTTCTCCGATTTGATGAACTTCGATTTCAGCCTTATCTGTTTCGTCATCGATTTCCCCAACGATTTCCTCTAAGAGGTCTTCCAGGGTCACCAAACCAGCCATCCCACCGTATTCATCTAGCAAGATTGCCATTTGTCTTTGAGTATTTCGCAATTCTTTTAGCAAGTCATCCACAAAAATAGTTTCAGGAACAAAAAGTGGATCTTGTAAAATTCTCTTCCATACAATATTATCAAAACCGTCTTCAAAAGCCGCCTTAAGAAGACTCTTAGTGTGAATGATTCCAATCACGTTATCCTTATCCCCATCATAAACAGGGATACGGGAAAAGTTTTGTTTTAAAATGCTCTGGATAATGGTTTGACTATCATCCTGAATATCCACCATAAAGGCATCCGTCCGAGGAACCATGACTTCTCTGGCCATTAATTCGTCCAGTGAAAAAATCCCCTGTAACATCTCAATTTCGTCAGCATCTAGTGTTTCTTCACTATTTGTCAGCATGTACTCAATTTCATCACGAGTCATTTTTTCGTCAGCATCGTCAAAGGTCATAGGAGTCAAGCGACTCAAGAGATTGGTAGATGCAGACAAAAGCCAAACAAAGGGACTAACTAGTTTCCCAAGTCCAATGATAACTGGCGCTGTACGAATCGCCAAGGCATCCTTTAGATTAAGAGCGATTCTTTTGGGATACAATTCCCCAAAAACGATGGAAATATAAGTCAAAAATGCTAAAGATAGAAAACTTGCAACGGCATAAGCTGTTTCGCCGTTTCCAAGCCAAGATGCAATTTCTCGTCCCAGAGTTTCTGCCAAACTCGCCCCTGATAAGATTGTAATCAGGGTAATCCCTACTTGAATAGTAGATAAAAAGTGGTTAGGATTTTCTAGTACCTTCAGCAGACGGATATAGCGTCTATCTCCTTCTTCTGCCTTTTGTTCAACACGCGCACGATTAAGTGAAACCATGGCCATTTCTGTGGCTGAGAAAAAGGCATTTAACACCGTCAAGATAAACAATAAAACAAATTGTAGCAACAAATTCTGACTACTTGGGTCTTCCATAGTTCTTCTCCTAAAATAGTATCTTATCCTTTATTATATCACAAAATCTAATCCAGTACATATTATTTTTTTCTCATACTCTTCGAAAATCTCTTCAAACTACGTCAGCTTCACCTTGCCGTAGATATGGTTACTGACTTCGTCAGTTCTATCCGCAACCTCAAAACAGTGTTTTGAGCTGACTTCGTCAGTTCCATCTATAACCTCAAAATAGTGTTTTGAGCAACCTGCGGCTAGCTTCCTAGTTTGCAATTTGATTTTCATTGAGTATTCGTGTCTATTGTAGTCCTGCTGAAACTAGTAAAAAAGAACTCCTACATCTTCAAGTGACATAGGAGTTTATTTTGTATTTTACTGAGTAACAGTCACTTCTCCAGTTCGGTAATCCAGTTGAAGTCCCTTTTGAACATTGGGAACTAGAACATTGAATTCCAATTCTCCGTCTGAAGACTTGGCTTCAATCTGTGAAGCTGAAGGAACTAAATCCTCGTTCGAAGCGTAGTAAAGGGTTACACGGTAACGAACACGCTTGTTTTTATCCAAAGCTTTACGCACCAAGCTTTCATAGTAGTTTTGACCAGTCGAATCCTCGGCCTGTGCCTGATTTGCCCAGGCTGTCTGAACAGCAATGTTTTTAGGATTGCTTGTCGAGGCATCAAAACCATCCAAGCCTCCGATTAAGGCATAGCCTAACAAGTGACCTCTATCGACCGCATGGGTATAAGTACCCTTTAGATTCTTAACCTGATGCCAGCCTGGAGGAGTCCATGAAGTCGAACCATTCCCAGTTTCTTCACGATTCTTGTACTGACGAGTAGCCTTAGACAAGAGTGCATTAGCTACGGTTGGTACCGTTTCCTTGCCCACTGTCTTTGTTTTATTATCAGCGTAAGGCTTACTTGAAACCTTGGCATCTAGATTTGTTTTATTGCCATTGATGATAAAAGCACCGGATCCATTCCACTCAAGACTCCCTTTTATTTGGCTTTTGACCGCATCTGTTAGGACACTCTCTGCCAATTCTTGGCTTGGAGCTTCCGAAGCTTGTTTTTTCTGACTAACTTTAGTTTTGGGACTATTAGCTGTCGACTGCATCTGCTTGATATAATAGCTCCCTGCAGATAAAAGTAATAACACTAGCAGTCCGATCAGTGTCTGTCTTGTTTTTTTGTTCATATTTCTCCTTATCTTTATAAAAAGGCTGGTCTCCCAGCCTAATTTCCTGTAAATTTATGAATCAATTCCTGCCATTTTGCTGGAGACAGGATAGCCCACGGATCTTGACCCTTGCCCAAGATTCCATAACCTACCATTAAGCCGATACCTAGGGCTAGAGCACCTAAAAACAGTACCAAAATGACTAGAAGTAAACGCTTGATTACGTAGCTTGATTTCTTATTCATCTTCATCACTTGCCTCAATCCGCTGAATCTTAGCACCTAGCTGTGCCAACTTCTCATGGAAACGGTAGTAACCTCTATCCAAGTGAACCAATTTACCAACTACAGTTTCTCCTTGTGCTACCAAACCTGTCAAAATCAAGGCAGCACTGGCACGAAGGTCAGTTGAAAGAACTTCTGCTCCCTGCAAAGGCTGTCCACCAACAATACGAGCCGTATCACGGATAATCTCAGAATGCAAGCCCATGCGACGCATTTCTTCTAAGTGTTGGAAACGATTTTCGAAAACTGTCTCCACCATAGTTGATTCCCCTTTTGAGACGGTCATCAAGGCTGTAAATTGAGCCTGCATATCTGTTGGAAAACCTGGGTGTGGCAAGGTTTTCACATGAACAGCTTTTAGATTTTCTAGTTGAGAGCGAACTCGAATCCCTTCAGTCTCCTCTGTCACTTCCACTCCCATTTCAAGCAATTTGGCAATCAAGGGACGGTTGTGCTCCCAGACAGCGTCTTTAATCAAGACATCACCACCAGTCATGGCAGCAGCTACCATAAAGGTTCCTGCTTCGATACGGTCTTGGACTACATTGTGAGTCGTACCATAAAGTTTCTCAACACCGGTAATGGTAATGGTCTCTGTACCAGCACCCTTAACCTTAGCTCCCATTTCATTGAGGAGAATAGCTAGATCCACAATCTCAGGCTCACGCGCAGCATTTTCAATCACTGTCACCCCATCAGCTAGGGTCGCTGCCATCATCAAGTTCTGCGTCGCACCAACACTTGGGAAGTCCATGTAGATATGAGCTCCATGTAAGCGATCCGCCTTGGCTTCGATATAACCAGCCGTCTGACTAATCTTAGCCCCCATGGCTTCCAGACCTTTCAAATGAAGATCAATAGGGCGGCTACCAATCGTACAACCACCTGGCATGGATACCTTGGCATGACCTACACGAGCAAGAATTGGTCCCAAGACAACGATAGATGCACGCATCTTGCTGACATACTTGTAAGGAGCCTCCTCAGTGATATCGCCAGTCGCGTCCACCTCAACAAGATGAGCTTCTTCATTAAAATCCACCTTGGCATTCAAACCACGAACCACCTGATTCATAGTGAAAACATCTGACAAGATAGGAACATTCTGCAAGACGGTCTTTCCTTCACTTGCTAGAATAGTCGCTGCCAACAAAGGCAAGACTGCATTCTTTGCTCCTTCGATCGTAACACTTCCTACCAGACGATTATCGCCACCTTGAACCACAATTTTTTCCATACTTATTTCCTTTACATTTGATTTTATAATAATCCTCTAAGCGCTTCTTGCCACAACTGATATAGGCTGATAAAGAAAGAACTCATGATATAGCCCATTACAATGCTGAAAAAGGCTACTAGTAAACGAACTTTTCCTGTATTCTCAGCTGTCACTTTTAAAACCTTTTCCCATCTAACAAGATTCTTTAAAAGGTAAAAACTCACATAAATAAAGAGCATGTGACTGCTTAGAGTGAATAATAATTGAACCATTTGACTATTATACCATCTTCTCTGTTTGTGCGCTAGTTTGGAAACTTCACTTAAAAACTAGGGATTGTTTTTCAAGTAATCAATTGCATCTTGTAGGGTTTTAACGGGAACAATTTTCATATCTGTCTTGATTGTTCTAGCTGCTTCCAGGGCTGTTTGGTAGTTGTTTTTAGCATCAGGATGCGCTTTTTGTTCTTCTTCGCTAACAGGGTTATCCGGGGCAAAGAAAATAGCAGCACCTTCTCTAGCCGAAGCAACAACTTTCTTATCAATACCTCCAATGTCCCCCACATTCCCATCGCGATCAATGGTACCTGTACCGGCAACGATACGACCATTACGAAGACCAGGGTCAGCTATTTGAGTATAGATGGCCAGACTAAACATGAGACCTGCACTTGGACCGCCAATACCAGCTGTTGAAAAGCGAATTGGGACATCACTGGTTACTTCTGTACGGTCAATCAAGCCGATTCCAATTCCATTTTTGCCATTTTCTAGCGTAATGATTTTTCCTTCTGCAGACTTGGTTTGCCCATCTTCTTCATAGGTGACCTTGACAGAATCCCCTAATTTTTGAGAATTGACGTAATCAATCAAGTCTTTGGAACTATCAAAGGTCTGATCATTGACTGCTGTGACCGTATCAGAAATGTTGAGAATCCCTTTAAAGGTCGAATTATCCGTCACAGTCAAGACATAAACCCCAAGATATTTGAGTTCAATATCCTTACCAGCTGTTTTTAACCCTTGATACTTGGCCATATTTTGCGATGTTTGCATGTAGAATTGATTGATCCGCATAAATTCAACATCGGAAGAACCACCTGTAGTCTCCTGAGCACTACGAATATCTGTAAAAGGCGTCAACCATGCATAAATCATATGAGCTAAAGTGGCATGCTGGACACCAACCGTAACGAATTGATAGGCACCAGCTTCCTTATCTTCTGTGTCATTGACTTTAAGGACTTGGCGAATATCTTCCGAACCACCTGGAACCTCTATATAATAAGGCAAAGGCACTACAAACGCCAAGAAAGTCACAATCAAGGCCGCAATGACATATAAGGGCCATCTAATCTTTTTTTTCATTTCTTATTTCCTCCAAAATACTCTCGGGAACATAGCAGGCAATATCCTGACTAAATTTCAAAAGCTCTCTAACACCGGATGAACTGATATAGAGATGTTCAGGTCGGCTATGTAAATAAATGGTTTCTATATCAGGAGACAGTTGATGGTTGTAGTAATCAAAACTGGCTTCATATTGCAAATCCGAAGCATTTCTCAAGCCTCGCACTAGGAAAGTAGCCCCCAGTCTTTTTGCAACGTCAACCACCAATTCATCATGAGAAGACACGACTTCAACATTTCCCAAATGTTTCAAAGCATCTTCTAGCCCCCGTTTACGATTTTCGATAGGGAGAAATCCTTGTTTGTGGGGATTAAAAAAAATACCGACATAGAGCTTATCAAAGAGTCTGCTCGCCCGTTCAATGATATCCATATGCCCATTTGTCATCGGATCAAATGAGCCTGTGAATAAGCCAATCTTATCTGACATAAACTGTCACCTTACTAATTCCATAAATTTTTTCCTTCCAGATGCCCAGGCAGGCAATTTCTTCTGTAAGTTCAACGGCCTTATCCGTTTCACACACGACCATGACATCTTCAGAAAAAAGCTCTCTCTCAGCCATTTTTTCAATATCTGATACGATTTGTTCCTTGGCATAAGGAGGGTCTAAGAAGATGAGATCGAATTTCCCAGATACCTGTTCCAATGCCCTTTCTGCATCCATCTTGAGTAGTTGAAATTTTCCAACTTCCTTGGTCATCTGAATATTTTCAGCCACGATGGCTTGAGCCTTACGGTCACGCTCCACCAAAACAGCACTGGACATGCCACGTGAGACTGCCTCGATAGATAAACCACCACTACCTGCATAAAGGTCCAAGACTCGTCCCCCTTCAAAGTAGGGACCAATCATGTTAAAAATGGCGCCCCTAACCTTATCCGAAGTAGGTCTTGTCGTCTTGCCTTCTAGTGTCTTGAGGGGACGTCCCCCATAGATTCCTGATACGATTTTCATACCGTTTATTATACCAAATTATGGGCAAAAAGAGAAAGAAAACCGAACCTTGCGGTTCGATTCTCTACAAAATATTTTCGTAAGTATCGCGGACTTCTTGAGGCCAAACACTTGTTTGCACTTCCCCAATATGTTTCTTGCGAAGTAGGAACATGGCCATCCGAGATTGTCCAATTCCTCCACCGATTGTCAATGGGAATAGGCCATTCAACAAAGCCTTGTGCCATTCCAATTCCAAGCGGTCTTCATCACCTGTGATGGCAACCTGACGGCGAAGCGTTTCTTCATCTACACGGATTCCCATAGAAGACAACTCAAAGGCTCCACCTAGAGATTCATTCCAGACAAGAATATCACCATTTAGACCCTTGTAGCCATTTTCAGATTCGCTTGTCCAGTCATCATAGTCTGGTGCACGTCCATCGTGCGGTTTACCGTCTGGTAATTCACCACCGATACCAATCAAGAAGACAGCACCAAATTCTTTACAGATAGCATTTTCACGTTCTTTCGGTGTCAAGTCTGGGTAGCGTTCTACCAACTCTTCTGTATGGATGAAAGTGATTTGTTTTGGCAAGACAGACTCGATGTCATAGCGAGCTTCTACTGCTAGCTCAGTCAATCGAATAGCCTTGTAAATCTTTTCAACTGTTTCTTTTAGATAAGCGATGTTACGTTTACCATTTGGAATGACTTTTTCCCAGTCCCACTGGTCAACATAAACAGAGTGGGTCGCATCCAACGAATCTTCGTCTGGACGAAGGGCCTTCATGTGGACGAAGAGACCTTCACCCTCACCGAAACCAAAACGAGCCAAAGTATGGCGTTTCCATTTGGCAAGTGAATGCACCACTTCATAGGTTTCATCAGGAATCTGCAAAACCTTGACAGATACTGGATTTTCCACACCAGACAGGTTATCCTGCATCCCGTCACCGACCTTGCTCAAGATAGGACCTTGAACTTCGACAACTTCTAGCTTATCTTTCAAATACTGGGTAAAAGTGTTTTTGACAAAGGAAATTTCTTCTTGTTGATGGATAAAACTTTTCTTCATAGGCTACTCCTCAAAAATTAATTAAAAGCATTATACACCTATTTCCAAGAAAAGAAAAGAGAAAATTTAAAAAAATCAGTGCTCCTTCGAACACTGATTTCATGGACCTTTAGTCATTGCGACCAAAGATACGTAGAATACTGAGGAAAAGATTGATAAAATCAAGATAGATACTGAGTGCCATTGAGATGATCCAACCTGTCGCTACTTGTCCTCGTGACTGCTCATAAACATAGCGAATCTTTTGATTATCCCAAGCAATCAAACCAGAGAAAACCAAGACCATGGCAATACTAATCATGTAGTCAAAGAAGCTATTGGCTAAAAATAGATTCACAACCATGGCAATGATGAGACCAACAAGCGCCGCCATCAAAGCTCGTCCCATTCCACTCAAATCCTTCTTGGTGAAAATCCCGATTGCCGCCATGACAAAGAAGAGAAGAGCGCTGGATACAAAGGCTGACAAAACTGTTCCCGGTGTATAGAAGGCTACGACAAAGCTAAGGGTGAAGCCATTCAGTAGGGAGTATACTAGAAATACTGGCAGAGCTGCTGGGCTATTTTTTGCAGCCATGCTACTTGCAACAAATACCAGAGCAAGTTCTGCAAAAGTTGCAACCATCAACCAGAGACGGCCATGCATTAAAAAGTAAGTCAATTGAGCCTGAAAGACTGTCAACATCAAAGCTGACACCAGAGCTGATAGTCCAATTCCAATCCCTACAAAGGCATAAACCTTAGCGTAAAATTGATTGAGACCTGAACGTTCTTGAATAATTGTTTGATTCATTCTGATTCTCCTTTTTCTATAACTATATCTTGATTATAACAAAGTTTTTTTAAATTAGCTGAAATAAAACATCAAAATGCCTGCGGCAACTGCCACATTGAGACTCTCCGCCCTACCTTTCATACCAATATGAACCAGCTGATTGGCACTTTCAGCCATGATAGGACTAATCCCTTGCCCTTCATTTCCCATGACTAAAGCAAAATTTTCTAGGGGAGAAAGCTCACGATAATCCTTGGAATCTCTCGATAAGGTCGTTGCCAGAATGGGCAAATTGCTCTTCTTTGCCTCTTCTATAAAGGTAGCAACAGGCATACGATAGATGGGCAAATGAAAATGGCTTCCTTGCATGGAACGCAGAGTCTTGAGACTGTAAATATCCGCTGACTTGTCTGAAACAATGACCCCTGTCAAACCTGCCGCGTCCGCAGTCCGAATCATGGTACCTACATTACCAGGATCTTGGACATCTTCTAAAAATAGAAACTTACCCTGACTAAAATCAGGCGGTCCCACTTCTTCTTTTTGAATAACTGCGACAATGCCTTGAGGTGTTTGCGTATCTGCCAAATCCCGCAAAATCTCCTCTGAAACCCAGACTGTTTGAGGAAAAGCAGCTAACTGATTTCGGTAACTTTCCAGAGCAAAGATCTTCTCAATCGTCACTCCAGCTTGAACAGCTTCTTCGAATAAGTGCCAACCTTCAATCAAATAGGCAGACTTTCGATATTTTTTTTGATGCAATTTCTTGGCATTTTTTACCACTGAATTGGCTTTTGAGGTTATAATAGTCATAGAAACATTATAACACAATCAAAGGGGTTTGGTATGCAAAAGGTTAGAATGATCGCCCAAGGTAGGGTGCAGGGAGTCGGCTTTCGTTGGGGTGTTTACAGCTTGGCACTTGAAATTGGTGGCATCACAGGTCGAGTCTGGAATAATGACGACGGCACAGTGGAAATTTTAGCCCAAGCAGACTCATCTACTATCATGGCAAAATTTATCCAAGAAATCCGAAAAGGACCCACACCTTTTTCAAAAGTCAGCTACTTAGATGTCAAACTAAGTAACTTTCCTCCTTACCCTGACTTTAAAATCGCAAATTAGGTCTCTAGAACTATTGTATATTTTGTAAAAAAACAGTAGAATAGAAAGGTATAATTTTTAAAGAAGGAATAAAAACAGTGAAATCTATTAAACGTTTTGCACTCTCAGCTATGGGAGTGGCTATGTTGCTAGTCTTGACTGGCTGTGTTAGAGTCGATAAAGCCACAGGAAAGCCAATAGGATTTATTTGGAATACGATTGGAGCGCCTATGGCTGAAGCTATCAAGTACTTCGCTACTGATCAAGGTCTAGGCTTTGGTGTCGCTATCATCATCGTAACCATTATCGTGCGCTTGATTATCTTGCCACTTGGTATCTACCAATCATGGAAGGCAACGCTTCACTCTGAAAAGATGAACGCCCTCAAGCACGTCCTTGAGCCACACCAAACACGTCTCAAGGAAGCGACTACTCAAGAAGAAAAACTCGAAGCCCAACAAGCTCTCTTTGCCGCTCAAAAAGAACACGGCATCAGCATGTTTGGTGGTGTAGGATGTTTCCCTATCCTCCTTCAAATGCCTTTCTTCTCAGCTATCTACTTTGCTGCCCAACATACTGAAGGGGTTGCTCAAGCAAGCTACCTAGGCATTCCTCTAGGTTCTCCAAGTATGATTTTGGTTGCCTGCGCAGGTGTCCTTTACTATCTTCAATCGCTCCTTTCACTTCACGGAGTAGAAGACGAAACGCAAAGAGAACAAATCAAGAAAATGGCTTACGTGAGCCCAATCACGATTGTTGTCTTCTCCCTCATTTCACCAGCCAGTGTCACACTTTACTGGGTTGTCGGTGGTTTCATGATGATTCTCCAACAGTTTATCGTCAACTATATCGTTCGTCCAAAACTTCGCAAAAAAGTCCGTGAAGAACTGGCAAAGAACCCACCAAAAGCAAGTACTTTCTCTACACCAAGTGGACGAAAAGACGTTACCCCTGGACAACCAACTGCTATCACAAGCAAGAAAAAACATAAAAATCGCAACGCTGGAAAACAACGTTCGAGATAAGAAGAAAAAGGCTTAGCTGATTTGCTAAGTCTTTTTGCAAGTCAAAAGCCCGATGTTTCCATCAGGCTTCTTTTTTATCCATGTACACGTTTCATATAGTCTTGATAACTTTCGGTATCCATGAGTTTTTTAGCGTTCTTGACGCGGTCTGCTGTTGGTGGTTTAACCCCTTCGAGCGAATAAGGAATTCCCAATTCACGCCATTTGAACTCACCCATGGTATGATATGGTAGAATTTCAAACTTATCCACATTTTTGAGAGTCTTGACGAACTTACCAAGTTCAATCAAGTCATCATCTCTGTCTGTCAAACCTGGAACTAGCACGTGGCGAATCCAGACAGGTTTCCCGATATCTGATAGATACTGGGCACAGGCCAAGATATTTTTATTAGTTTGGCTAGTGACAATCTTGTGCTGTTCTTCGTTAATTTCCTTGATATCCAAGAGAACCAAATCAGTGACAGCCATGAGTTTGTCAAACTTCTCAAGGTAACGTGGTTTATTACGGAATGGAAGGGCACAGGTATCCAAGGTACAGTGGATTCCTTGTTCCTTTGCCTTGGTGAAGAGGGCAATCAGGAAATCAATCTGCAAGAGTGCTTCTCCTCCACTGACTGTAATCCCACCCTTATTTCCCCAGAAACCGCGGTAGCGCAAGGCTTCTGTCAAGACATCATCTACCGTCCGTTCACGTGATTTATTGGACTCCATAGCCCAAGTGTCCGGGTTGTGGCAATACTGGCAACGCATGTGACAGCCCTGCAAAAAGACAATAAAGCGAATACCAGGCCCATCTACTGACCCAAAGCTTTCTGTCGAATGCACCATTCCTGTCACTTGTCCATAATCAATTGTTTCTTCAGACATATCGTTACCTTCCTTGAAAACGTTTTATAGTTTTATTATATCACGACTTGAAGGAAAAACAAGATTTTTGCCTATTTTTTAGAAAGCAATCTGTTTTTCAATTTCATTTTCAATTACTTATCATTTTACTCTTCAAAATCAAAACCATACAAGGTTGCAAAATAGTCCTCAGGGCGCTCTGCACGGCGGATTTGGCGAGCTTTGCCTTCTTCAGTATAGAGGATTTCCGCAGAACGAAGTTTGGCATTGTACTGGTAGCCCATTGAAAATCCGTGGGCACCTGTATCATGAATGACCAGCAAATCACCGATTTCTGTATGAGGCAGTTCGCGATTCACTGCAAATTTATCATTGTTTTCACAGAGTGAACCAACCACATCTACCACTTCAGCTGGTCCATCTGGATGTGTCAGATTGGTAATATGATGGTAGGCTCCATACATGGCTGGACGCATAAGGTTGACTGCTGATGCATCCACACCTAGATAGGTACGGTAGGTTTTCTTCTTATGGGTAACTCTTGTGACCAAAGCACCGTGAGGGGCTAACATAAAACGACCCAATTCGGTGAAAATCTTAACCTGACCAAGACCTGCTGGCGTAAGAACCTCTTCATACACCTTACGAACTCCCTCACCAATCAAGGCGATATCATTTGGCTCCTGGTCTGGACGATAATTGACACCAATACCGCCAGAAAGATTGATAAAGTCTAGCGAAATACCCAACTTTTCCTTGATTTCAACAGCCAATTCAAAAAGCTGACGAGCCAACTCTGGATAATAGAGATGGGTCACGGTATTGGACGCTAGGAAGGAGTGAATCCCAAAAGTCTTGGCTCCTTTTTCCTTCAAGATGGCAAAAGCTTCAAAGAGCTGGTCCTTGGTCATACCAAACTTGGCTTCTCCAGGATTGTCCATGATGTCTGTCCCCAGTTCAAAAACGCCGCCAGGATTATAACGACATGAGATGATTTCTGGAATGCCTGCTGCTCGCTCTAGATGTTCAATATCTTCAAAGGCATCCAAGTTAATGGTCGCACCCAATTCACGCGCATAGGCATATTCCTTATCTGGCGTGTTGTTTGAAGAGAACATGATCTCAGAACCTGGAAAATTCAGTTTATGACTCATCAAAAGCTCTACATAACTAGAGCAATCCACGCCACAGCCTTCCTCTTGAAGAATTTTCAAGATAGCTGGGGTTGGAGTAGCCTTAACTGCAAAATATTCCTTAAAGCCCTTGTTCCACGAAAAGGCTTGGTTGACGGCCCTTGCCTTCTCACGAATCCCCTTCTCATCATACAAATGAAAGGGAGTCGGGAACTCAGCAACAATCGCTTCTAACTCTTCTCTATTGATAAATGGTGTTTTCATAAGCTTCCTTCTATTCTATTTGCAAAGAAAGGCTGGGACAATCGTTCCAACCTTTAATTCTATCTCTTATTTATCTTCGTCAAAGATATTACCAACCTCAACATCGATAGTTTGATTCTTGACATCAATATTGGTTACCTTCAAGAGTGACTTGTAGTCAAACTGCTTTTCACGTTCTTCTTGAGCATTGTCCGCAAAGACCGCTACACCTGCCAGTTCTGAATCGAACTCGCGCAAGAGACTAATCATCCCGTTGACAGTTCCTCCGCCTTTCAAGAAGTCATCCACAATCAAGACACGGCTGCCTGCCTTGAGACTACGTTTTGAAAGGAACATTTTCTCGATACGGTCACCACTTGAACCTGAAACATAGTTGACGCTGACAGTTGAACCTTCGGTAATTTTCAAGTCACGGCGCACAATGACAAAGGGAACATTGAGGACATTAGCAACTGCATTTGCAAGTGGAACACCCTTGGTCGCTACAGTCATGACTGCATCAATTTTTTGATCCATAAAGCTCTTAGCAATAATGCGACCAATATTTTTCAAAATAGCTGGTGTGCTAAGCAAATCAGATAGGTAGATGTATCCACCTGGCAAGATACGGTCACTTTCTGACAACTTGTCACGCAAGTCCTCAACCATTTCCTTGGCATCATGGTTTGAGATTGATGGTGTGAAGATGACACCTCCACCAGCACCAGTTACTGTCTGGATATGACCAATTTCGATTTCCTCAAAGGCACGTTTGATAATGACGATATCTTCTGAGATAGATGATTTAGCAGATTCATACTTTTCAGCAAAAGTATTAAGACTAGTTAGTTTATAAGGATTATTAATCAAATAGTTGGAAATGACAACCATCCGATCACTTCTTCTTAATTTCATTTCTATTTCCCACTTCATTTAATTTTGATATTTTATCTATTATACCATATTCACATAAAAAAACGAACATTCTTATCCTAAAAAATGCTCATTTTTCTTAAATTATTAATCTAAATCTGGTTTATAGAAGGAACGATTGTCCATAGCGAAGATTTTATTGGTCATCTCTCCTTTATCTACCAAAGCAAGAGCTGTTGACATCATCATCATGCTAGCATCCAGATTGTCAATCATATGGATAATCTCTGCTTCCATAATGCGTGGACGGACTGGGCTACCATACTCAAGTAAGCCGTGGTGACTGAGGATGACATGACGAAGCAGAACGACTTCTTCCTTGGTATCATCGATGCCGAGTTCCATAACTGTCTTGGTAATTTCGCTATCAATCAGAGAGATATGCCCAAGAAGATTGCCTCGCACTGTGTACTCGGTCTGGTCTGGTCCCGTCAACTCAATGACCTTAGCCAAGTCATGCAGCATAATCCCTGCATAGAGCAGGCTCTTATTGAGTTGAGGATAGACTTCGCTAATAGCATCTGCCAAACGCACCATGGTCGCCGTATGATAGGCCAAGCCCGTTTCAAAGGCATGATGGTTGGTCTTGGCAGCTGGATAGGAGTAAAATTCCTTATCATACTTGGTGTAGAGATTTCGGACAATCCTTTGCCAAACAGGATTTTCAATTTTAAAAATCATTTGCGACATATAGTCACGGATTTCCTTGACATCAACTGGCGACTTGACCTTGAAATCAGCTGGATCATTGGGTTCGCCCGGTTGAGGCAGGCGAAGAGTAATTTGATTAACTTGAGGGGTGTTGTTATAAACTTCTCGGCGCCCTTTCATGTGGACAACCTTACCTGCGGTAAAGGCCTCAACGTTATGAGGTTGAGCATCCCAGAGCTTCCCTTCAATCTCGCCACTATCATCTTGGAAGGTAAAGGCTAGGTAGTTTTTCCCAGCTCGTGTCTGCCTCAGGTCAGCTGATTTGATTAGGTAAAAGCCTTCAAACAACTCATCTTTTTTCATGTGACTAATCTTCATATTCTTCCTCATTTTCTTGGAAATGGAGTAAATCAAGCGCAGGCTCACCTTCTGACAACTCAATGTGACGGAGCGTCCGCTCGATAGCTGTAGTGCGACGGTTTAATAGTTCATCAATATTGCCAGAGGCATGTTGGAGATGTTTTTGTGCCTTAACCAGAATTCCACCAAACTTGCCAAACTCGGTCTTGACACTGGCTAGGGTCTTACTGATATGGTCTGCACTCTTTTGAATATTGAGAGTTTTGAAACCAACTGATAGGGAATTGAGAAGAGCTGACAAGGTACTTGGACCTGCGACAATAATCTGCTCCTCCCGCCTCAAATCATCAAAGAAGACAGGATTACGGACAATTTCTGAGTAGAGACCTTCTGTCGGAACAAACAAGATTCCAAAATTGGTCGTCCGAGGCGGTGCTATGTACTTGCTCTTGATATCCTTGGCAAAGCGTTTGACACTGGCTAGGAGCGACTTACGACAGCGTTCGATTTCATCCTTGTCACCTGCTTCATAGGCTTCTTCTAAGCGGTAATAATCTGCCAGTGGAAACTTGGAGTCAATCGGTAAGTAGACATATTCCAGGTCGCCTTGTCCGGGCAACTTGATGGCATACTCCACTCGTTCACTAGAGTTTTCAACCGTTGCATATTCTCGTTCATACTGGGCAGGGGTCATGATGTCCTCAATAATTTGCCCCAATTGCAATTCTCCCAGAATACCTCGCGTCTTGGTCCCAGAGAGAACCTTGTTAAGAGCTCCGACATCACGGGCAACTGTCTGCATTTCTCCAAGACCACGATTGACAGACTCCAATTGCTTGGAAACTGTCTCAAAAGAGGCCTGCAAGCGTGTCTGCAAGGTCTTTTCTAGTTTTTCCTCGACCGTTTGGCGCATTTGCTCCAATCGTTGCTCATTTGATTCCTGCAAGGCTTGGAGACGTTGGTCGGTCTTATCTCTGGTTTGGAGGAGATTATCTGTCATTTCTTGACGAACTTGAGTTAAGCCTTGGTGCAACTCGATTCGCACTTCTTGCAAACGGTCGCTGACAGCCACTTCCAAATCTTTTTGATCTAACTGACTGGCTTGTCTGGCTTGTGCAAAGCGATAATCCAACTGGTCTGACAAGTGATCTGCCTGATCCTCCAAGCTCTTGGCTAGATGTTTCTCCTGCTTATCCTGCCTTTGCCAAATTAGAAAGAGGCCAGCTAGGTTGGCAATCAATAATAGAACAAGTAAACTTTCCATCCTACCTCCTGTCCTTGCTATGCAGCACGACCACATAGCCATCTGGGCAAGTCACCGAAACTTCCCTATCTATATATTCGTTAGAAGCGTACACTTTTTTAAAGAAAAAATTTTCCTCTGTCAACTCATACTTGGCACCAAGAATGGTCAGCTGACTATCCCTAACCGGCATAAAGGCTAGGTATTCATAGTCTGAACGGGGTTCTAGCTGACTGGTTCCTTCTGGACAATAGGCAATCAAGTTTTGCCCATCCTCAATTTCTATTTGACGCATATATGGTGCCAACTTAAGATTGCTAGGTAGAAAGACGTTAGCCAACATATGGTCAATACGACCACCCAAAGCACCGAAAATAGTCACCTGAGCCTGAGGATTCTTTTCGAAAATCGTTAAAAGCGCTAGTTCCAGATCAGTATCATCTTTTTCTGGCTGAGCTTTGACAAAATGCTGAGCACGTTTTTGAATCAACTGACGCTCTTCTGCAGTGACAGAATCAAAATCTCCAACCGCTAGAGCAAGAGGAAGATTTTCTTCCAAGACCCATAGCGAGCCTCGATCCACACCGACAAAGCAATCAAAGTCCGTCCGGTAGTGACCACGGTCTCCACCTGCAAAAACGGCAACCCTAGTCCAGTTGTTTTCTGAGAGTTTGTACTCGCTCATTGACATCTCCCTTAAAAACATAGGAACCTGCTACAAAAACGGTCGCACCAGCTTCTTTAGCTTGAGCAATCGTTTGGTCATCAATCCCGCCATCCACTTCGATTTCAAAGTTCAAGCCTTTTTCATCACGAAGAGCAACCAACTCACGTACCTTATCCATGGTCTCTGGTAGAAAGGCTTGCCCACCAAAGCCTGGGTTAACTGTCATGACTAAAACTTGGTCAACTAGATGAAGGACGTGCTTGATGTCTTCAACTGGTGTGCCGGGATTGATAACGACTGAAGGCTTAACTCCGAGTGAACGAATTTTTTGGAGGGCACCATGAATATGAGACGTTGCTTCCACATGGATGCTGATGATATCGGCACCTGCACGCGCAAAGTCTTCTAAATGATGCTCTGGATTAGCTACCATCAAGTGGCAGTCAAATACCATCTTGCTATGAGGGCGAAGAGCTTCGACCACACCTGCACCAAAACTGATTTGTGGTACAAAGTGCCCATCCATGATATCGATATGGGCATATTCTGCACCAGTTGCTTCTAGACGTTTGATTTCACGTTCAAAGTTGGCATAATCTGCTGCCAGAATTGACGGAGCAATCTTGTATTGAGACATAGGTTTCTCCTTATTTTGGAATTTTTTTGCTGACTTTTTTATAGGTTTCTCTGCGATTTTCAATTTCACTGAGGAATTGCAGGTAGTTGTCAAAACGGAAGGTTGCAACAACTCCCTCTTCGACAGCTGGCTTGACTGCACAAGACGGCTCATGGGTATGGGTACAGGTACGGAATTTGCAGTCTCGGCTAACACTAGCAATCTCTGGAAAGGCCTGATTGAGGTCTTCCGCCGTTGATACTTCATAGTCCAAGGATGAAAAACCTGGTGTATCTGCGATTTTACCCCCATTAAGGTTGTAAAAACTAACAGCTCGAGTGGTATGGCGCCCGCGACCTAGACTGTCTGAGATTTCTCCCGTTTCAAGATTGAGGTCTGGTGCGATTTTATTGAGAAGAGTTGATTTCCCAACGCCCGTCTGCCCCATAAAGACTGTCACCTTGCCTGTCAACAAAGGCAGGAGTTCCTCTTTACTGGTCACAAAGTCATAGCCGATGTCACCATAAGTCTGTTCATAAAAATCCAGTTCTCCTCTATCTTCCAACAAATCCATTTTGGAAATATAGACAATGGGATGGATGCCCTTGTGTTCCAAAAGAACCAAGAAACGATCCAGCAAATTGCTGTTAAAATCAGGTTCCTTGACAGACATGATTACTACAGCTTGGTCAATATTGACAATGGGCGGACGGACCAGACTGTTTTTCCGTTCGTGAATCTTGAGAATATAGCCTTCTGAATTTTCCTCGGCAGAGAAATCTACCCAGTCCCCAACATAGGGTGTGTGGCCTTTTTTACGAAAATTTCCACGCGCTCGTGTCTGATAAACCTGGCCATCACTCTCTACATAGTAGAAGCCTGCTAAGGCTTTAATAATTTGTCCTTTCATTTTAGAGTCCTTGCCCTTTAAGCGCGTCTGCTAGACTGGCAAATTCTTCCAAGCTGAGCGCTTCCCCACGCACACTTGGTGACAAGCCTGCCTGATCCAAAGCCTTGGTCAGCTTGTCCTTGACCTCCTCAGTCTTGCCAAAGTAACCTGTCAAGTTATTCCACAAGGTCTTGCGGCGATGGGTGAAACTTGCCTTGGCAACCTTAAAGAAGAAGTTCTCGTCTTCCACTGCTACAGCTGGTTCTGGACGGCGCACCATTTTCAAAATAGCTGAGTCCACATTTGGCGCTGGCACAAAGACCGTACGAGGCACGATAAAGGCAACCTTGGCTGTCATATAATACTGCACCGCGATCGACAAGCTACCGTAGGCCTTGGTGTTTGGCTGGGCTGAAATGCGGTCTGCCACTTCTTTTTGCATCATGACCACAAACTCACTAAAAGGAATGCCACTTTCAATCAAGTGCATGAGAATAGGCGTCGTAATGTAGTATGGCAAGTTAGCCACTACCTTAATTGGCAAATCAGGATTTTTGAAATTCTGGATATGTTGCGCCAAATCAACCTTAAGAATATCCTCGTTGACTACGGTCACATTGTCAAAATCACGCAAGGTATCTGCTAAAATCGGTACCAAACGGTGGTCAATCTCAAAGGCCATGACTTGAGCCGCACGCTCAGCCAAAAACTCCGTCAAGGCACCAATCCCTGGCCCGATTTCGATAACATTGACCTGGTCATCAATTTCAGCCGTATCCACGATCTTTTGAAGGATATTAGTATCCGTCAGGAAATTTTGCCCAAAGGATTTTTTAAAGGTAAAACCGTGACGCTCTAGCACTGCCTTGGTCACGCTATAATCTGCAATTCTCATTTATTCTCTTTTCTAATATGAACGACGATATATCCAAACAAAATCATTTCCTCTAGAGCCCTGATGAATCAGGTCTTTTAAATAAACATTTGGATTCGTCAGTTCTTTTGTTTCCGTATTATAACTTGTTATTGTCTTTCCACCATGTCGTAAAAGCCATTCTGTATCTAAGCTAGGTAAATATCTGTCCTTTTGAAGAAAACTACAAAGCTCCTCAACTGTCATATCCTCCGGGATATCAAGATCTATCTGATGAGAAAAAACATCATCTCCCATACAGATAGATTCTCTATCAACTCGTATTTTCATTTCACTCTTCCCTTTTAAACATCTATTTAAATATTATCAAAGTGAATCCCCTGACATAAATCTACTTACTTCTATTGTAACACATTCCCCTTACATTTGGGGTCTGCTTAGCTATTCTCATAAGATTTCATAACTTCTTCCACTTCTGCCAAGGTGACTCCAAACAACTCTAAGCGCTTGAGGAGTTGCTTGCCGTTAGAATAGCCGATTCGGAGAGCCTCTCCCAGATATTCTCTGCGTTTACGGCTATCTGCCCCTGCTAGAAAACCAAGGCGAATCAGGTCGCTACGACTGATGTCAAACTGACTCTCATGTTCAAATTGTTCTGTCACCTGAGCTAGAGCTGTTTTCAGGTCTTCATAGCTAGCATGTTCGATTCCCAGAGAACGTCCCTTGGTTTTGGACTTGGGAACAGCTTCATCTCGTTTAAGGAATGCATGCTGAACCGTTGGAATAGCCGTCATAATCATGCGCCGAATCCGCTCCCCATTAAAATCTGGGTCTGTAAAGACAATGACTCCATGACATTGGTGCAGGCGATGAATCCGCTCTAGATCCTGGTCATTGATGGCAGAACCTCGTGTCTCATAGGTCTCTACATCGAAGTAACGTTTGAGATTGGCCGTATCATCGCGACCTTCAACCACGATGACTTGAGAAATTTTTTCTTTCATTACTTGCTGTCCAATCCAAAAATTCGTTCTGCATTTGCAGTCGTTGCTGCCGCTAGCTCTTCTGTCGTCATACCACGCAAGTCGGCGATAAAGTCCACTACATAACGAGTATAGGCTGTTTTATTTTCACGACCTCGTTTAGGAACAGGAGCCAGGTAGGGAGCATCTGTTTCCACTAACATCTTGTCCAAAGGAAGTTCTCTAGCAGCCTCTTGTATATCAGTTGCCTTCTTGAAAGTCACCACTCCTGAGAAGGAAATGGTCATGCCAAGCTCCACAAACTTCTCAGCCCATTCAAGAGTTCCTGAGAATGAGTGCATGATACCACCTCGAGGACCAACGCCCTCACTCTTGATAATTTCATAAGTATCTTCTAGCGCATCACGGGTATGGACAACAAAAGGCAAATCCAAGTCCTTAGATAGCTGAATCTGACGGCGAAAAACCTGCTCCTGCACCTCTTTTGGCGCTGTCATCCAATGGTAGTCCAAACCAATCTCACCCAAGGCAACTACCTTGGGATGCTTGAGCTTGTCAAGCAAGTAGGCTTCAATCTCCTCTGTATAAGTACCAGCTTCTGTCGGATGCCAACCAATAGTTACGTAGAGTTGGTCGTACTTATCCACCAACTCCAAAGCACACTCAATCGTCGGCTGATCAAAACCAACAATATTCATCTGTGTCACACCCATCTCAGTAGCTAAGGCGATTTCTTCTGCCTCACGACCTGCAAATTCTTCTACATTCAAGTGTGTATGTGTATCAAAAATCATCTCTTCTAACCTCGTTTTCTATCTTCTATTATACCAAAAAACTGCCCTCTCTCCTCATCTGTACAAAATATTCTAAAATCCATCGTCGTCTCTTGACGCTATTTTCCCAAAGCAGTATAATAGCACTTATTGAAATTTTCAGAAAAGGAAAATACCATGTTTACAAAATTAAAACAGACTTTTATCGGTCGTCCTCTTAAGTCCTTAACAGAAGGCGAGGGAGGTCTGCTGGGAAAAATGCAGGCCTTGGCCATGTTGTCAAGCGACGCTCTATCTTCCATTGCCTATGGGCCTGAGCAAGTAGTCCTCGTCTTGACTAGTCTCTCTCCTCTTGCGATATGGTGGAGCCTTCCTATCGGCCTCTTTGTCCTCCTGCTCCTAGCTAGCCTGACCGTCTCCTACCGTCAAATCATCCATGCCTACCCTCAAGGGGGAGGGGCCTATATGGTTACTCGAGAAAATCTATCTCCAGAACTTGGCTTGATTGCTGGAGGTAGTCTTCTGGTTGACTATATGCTGACCGTAGCGGTATCTGTTTCATCTGGAGCGGACGCTATCACAGCAGCTCTTCCTGCTCTCCACCCATACAACCTCCACATCTCTATTTTTCTGGTTTGCTTGCTCATGCTCTTGAACTTACGGGGCTTAAAAGAATCTGCCAGTTCACTGATGATTCCTGTCTATCTCTTTATCATCAGTACTGTCTTTCTCTTGCTC
This sequence comes from Streptococcus bovismuti, assembly GCF_042436615.2. Classification (GTDB taxonomy): domain Bacteria; phylum Bacillota; class Bacilli; order Lactobacillales; family Streptococcaceae; genus Streptococcus. The sequence goes on from NZ_JBHMFR020000007.1 coordinate 113,672, forward strand.
TATGGAATCTTTCAACTAGTGACAGGTTCTCTCAGCTATCAGGCAACTTCACCTATTGGGCATGCTATTCCGAACCTATCTATCGTTCTCATTCTAAGAGCTTTTACCAGCGGATCTGCCTCTCTGACAGGGGTCGAAGCTATTTCAAATGCCGTTCCCTTTTTCAAGGCTCCAAAAGAAAAGAATGCCGCTCAAACCTTGACCATCATGTCACTGATTTTAGGTTTTCTTTTTGCAGGCATTACCTTCCTAAACTACTGGATGGGGATTCTGCCTCAACACGGAGAAACTATTCTTTCACAGATGGCTCAAGGCATCCTTGGTAATTCCTTCTTAGGTCACCTTGGCTATTATATCTTCCAATTCTCCACAGCCTTGATTTTAGCCGTAGCTGCAAATACTGGCTTTTCGGCCTTCCCTATGCTAGCTTACAATATGGCTAAAAACAAATACATGCCCCATCTCTTTATGGAAAAAGGAGACCGCCTAGGCTACTCCAACGGTATTTTAACTCTGGCTTTTGGGGCTATGATTCTTCTTCTCATTTTTAATGGGAATACTGAACGCTTGATTCCCCTTTATACTATCGGAGTCTTCGTTCCCTTCGCCCTATCTCAGACTGGGATGATTCGGCATTGGGAAAAGGAAAAAGGGGCAAACTTCTTAAAACCTGCTCTTGCTAATATCCTTGGAGCAATCATTTGCTACGCGATCGTGCTAATCCTTCTCTTTTTCCGTCTCAGTGATATATGGCCTTTCTTCCCGATTATTCTCGTACTCACCCTACTCTTCTTAGCAATTCACAGTCATTACCAAAAAGTAGCCCAACAACTGCGACTCTATGAAGGAATTGAAAAACGTACTTACGACGGCAATCTGGTTCTAGTCCTAGTAGGAAATGTCACCCGAGTCAGCGTCGGAGCCATTAACTACGCTCAAAGTATCGGTGACGAAGTCCTAGCCATGCATATTTCTACCAAGGAAACAGCAGAAAAAGACCAAGAGATTCTCCAAGAATTTGCCGATTACTTCCCAACCATCACTCTGAAAAATATCAAGACCAGCTATCGCGACATCATCACGCCTACTGTCAAGTATGTCAAACGGATTTCCGAGGAAGCTCAGAAAAAGAACTATACAGTCACTGTTCTCGTTCCCCAGTTTATCCCCAATAAACCTTGGCAAAATATCCTGCACAATCAGATGAGTCTCAAACTCAAATACGCCCTTCGTTGGCACCAGGACGTCGTTGTCGCTAGCTACTCATATCACTTAAAAGAATAAAGAAAAGGCCCTACCAGAACCAAGAAGCGTCTGGTAAGGCTTTTTTTCTGAATACAGTTACTATGCTTTACTGAAAAGCATGACTAGGAATATCATTGAATGTGGTTAGCTAAATCTTCCTGAGCTTTTTTATTTGACTCAGCTTTTTCTTTCAGCCATTTTTCATAGAGTTCTTGATACTGTTTAGCAGTGACTGGCTCTTTTTGCAATTCAACATATTTGTAATTGTCCGCATTTCCTTTATGACCAACGAATGAGAATGGACCTGTAAACGGTACACTCTTACGGAAGATTGGGTTGGCTCCACCACTTTGAACTGGTAGGAAGAGGGCACTATCTGTCAACCAAGCTTGGGCTTCAGCATATTTTTCATAGCGAGCTTGAGTATCTGTGATTTCAGCGTCTGCCTGATCCAAGAGTTTCTTGTAGTCAGCAAGACCAATCTTATCCTTAACTTCCTTGTCTTTTCCTTCAGACAAGCCCATGTTTTTCAACTGAGAACCTGTCTCTGGGTCTAGAATCGCTAGGTAAGTCTTAGGATCTGAGTAGTCTCCACCCCATCCTGAGATGTCGATATCGTAGTCTTTTTGTTCTGCTGTATCTGCAAAGTAGGTTGCTTGGTCTTTTTCATCTGGAGAAAGTTGGATAACATCGATGACCACATTCTCCTTACCAAGGGTTTCTTCCACTGTTTGTTTGAAAGAGCCGGCCTGTTGCACATCTAACTTAGCAGTCTGGTCAACTGGCATATCCAAATGAATTGGGAAGGTTACTCCCTGAGCTTGCAGACTTTCTTTGGCCTTAGCCAACTTCTCTTTAGCCTTATCAGGATTCAAGAAGGCTTGCTTACCATCGTTTAGGTTGATATTTGCCCAATCTTTGCCGTAGTTGACAATTTTCTCATTGACAATGTCACCGAAGTTCTTATCGCCAACTTGGACAAAGTTACTTGGTGTAACTGTGTTACGTAAGATACGGTCTGCTCCATCTTCACCATTTGTCTGCGCTGCATAGGCATGACGGTCAAAGGCAAAGTTGATAGCCTGACGGAAATCCTTATTTTGCATAGCTGCGCGTGAATCTGTCTTTTCCTTATCAGACTGTTTCATCGTCTGCTTGTAGCTTTGACGATTGACGTTGAAAAGATAATAGAAAGTAACTGAGTTTTGCGGTGTGTAGGTAATCTTGTCCTCATTCCCCTTCTTGAGTTCAGCAAAGACTGAACTTGTTGGGAAGATACGGCCATCTGTATAGTTACCATCCAAGAAACCTCTAGCAATGCTGTCTTGGTCAGAACCGTCAAAGAAAGAGAGTTTCACTTTCTCGATTTTAACATTGTCCTTATCCCAGTAATTAGGGTTTTTGTCAAGTTCAATCAAAGATTTGGATGTGAATGATTTAAATAAGTAAGGACCATTTGACAAGATACTTGATGGTGTCACACTTCCAAAGTCATCTCCCTGAGACTTCAAGAAGGCTTCATTTACAGGACTAAGGATACTTGCTGTTGTTTTAGAGTTCCAATAAGTCTCAGGTTGGTTGAGAGTGTATTGTAGCGTGTAATCATCCACTGCCTTAACACCAACAGTTGCAAAATCAGATGATTTCCCTTCAACATAGTCTGCTAGTCCCTTGATAGAGTCTTGAACCAAGTACAAGTTCTCAGCTTTTTTATCAGCCGCATACTTGAGACCAGTCACAAAATCATGAGCCGTCACATCCGCATACTCTTCTCCTTCAGAAGTGTACCATTTAGCTCCCTGACGAATCTTATAAGTGTAGGTCAAACCATCTTTTGACACGGTCCATGACTCAGCCATAGAGGGGATGAGATTGCCATACCGGTCATTTTCCAACAAACCATCAACCAAGTTGGTTGTGATACTAGATGTAGAGTCTCGTGTAGAGGTAATGTAATCCAAGGTATCAGGGTTGCTGACAAAGATATAAGAGTATGTCTTGTCTGCATTGCTTGATTGAGATGACCCGCATGCCGCTAGAGCTAGACCTGCTGTCAAAGCCATAGCTCCAAAAAGCATAACTTTTGATTTCTTCATGATTATTCTCCATTTTTTACAGTATGTGAAATATTATACACTATTTGAGCAAAAATATAAAGCCTTTTTGAACTTTTTTACAAAAATAAAAATCAGTAGACTCGAGTTCCTACTGATTTTTGTTATGGTTCGTTTGGATTATGCAGCCAAAACTTTGCGTCCTTTACGACGACGAGCTGCCAATACGCGACGACCGTTTTTAGTTGACATACGGTTACGGAATCCGTGTTTGCGCGCACGACGAAGTTTACTTGGTTGATAAGTACGTTTCACGATGAATACCTCCTCATAGATTTTGTATTCGTTTAGCCGGCTATAAAGTGATCAGTTACTAAACATACTTTACTATTCTATCTGATTCTTTCACTTTTGTCAATAGCTCAAGGCAAATGTTTCCAGCTTTTTCGAATGTAAGCCCTATCTACGATACTGTTTTAAAAATCGAGTCATCTTTTCTTGGATTTGGGCTAGTTCATCAACACGAGGAAGGTAAACAATACGGAAGTGGTCTGGTTCCTGCCAGTTGAAGCCTCGACCATGAACCAAGAGAACCTTTTCCTGCTTCAAGAAATTAAGGACAAACTGCTCATCATCATCGATACGGTACATATTGCGGTCGATTTTAGGGAATATATAGAGTCCAGCCTTAGGTTTAACCGCAGACAAACCAGGAATATCTTGAATGGCATTGTAAATGAAATTTCTTTGCTCGTAAATTCGTCCACCAGGAAGGAGCAATTCATCAACTGATTGGTGACCACCCAAGGAAGTTTGTACGACCTGTTGGGCCAAAACGTTAGAGCAAAGGCGCATATTGGACAGCATATTGAGTCCTTCAATATAGCCCTTGACGTGTGTTTTAGGTCCAGACAAAACCATCCAACCCACACGGAAACCAGCAATACGGTGAGATTTTGATAGACCATTCATGCTGACACAGAAAACATCTGGTGCCAAACTAGCCACAGGCGTATGCACATGTCCATCCATAACCATGCGGTCATAGATTTCATCCGCAAAGATAATCAAATCGTTTTGACGGGCAATCTCAATAATCTCCAACAAGAGTTCCTTAGGATAAAGGGCTCCAGTTGGGTTGTTTGGATTGATAAGGACGATTGCCTTGGTGTTGGAAGTGATTTTTGACTTGATATCGTCAATATCTGGGTACCATTCTGCAGCTTCATCACAGATATAGTGAACGGCATTTCCCCCAGCTAGGCTAACAGCTGCTGTCCAGAGAGGATAGTCTGGCATTGGCACCAAGACTTCATCCCCGTTGTCCAAAAGCCCCTGCATGGACATGACAATCAACTCACTGACACCATTTCCAAGGTAGATATCATCAATATCTACATTTGGGAATTTCTTCAATTGGCAATACTGCATGATGGCCTTACGGGCTGAGAAAATCCCTTTGGAGTCAGAATATCCTTCACTATCACGCGCATTCATAATCAAGTCATGAATGACCTCGTCTGGCGCTGTAAAGCCAAATTCTGCTGGATTTCCTGTATTCAGACGTAAAATCTTTTCTCCGTTTGCTCGCATTCGCATGGCTTCTTCCAAAACAGGGCCACGGATATCATAAGCAACATGCTCTAACTTACTAGACTTGTTATATTCTTTCATCTTGTTTCCTCAATTCATCAGGATAGTAACATTATACCACTAGAAAGAAAATGCGACAAGTTTACTGAAATGTTTTACTAGTTTCGTATAGAAGAAAAGCCTCGCTAAAAGCAAGGTCAAGACAGGGGAGATAGCAGGGATTTTGCGAAAAACACATCACATACCAAAAGATAAACCAAGAAAAAGCAAGCCCAAAAAGGAGTCATAGAGAAGATTGAACATGAGGAAAAGTCCCCATATCATCAAGTAATCCCAACGCCCACTTCGTTTAGCGACTAGGAATAATACCAAATGGTAGAGTACATGAAAGATTAAAAAGCCGATAAACCCTGGATAAAGAAGCGGTACCAGACTCTCTAATTGCCAGACCATGATAACTTCTAGCAAGACTGAAACTAGGATGATTCCATAATAAAGGAAATTTGAATTTTTTGTTTCTTGAAAAGAGTGCTTCATCATTCTCCCTCCCTTCGCTTGTTTCCTGCTATCCTTTCTTTTATTTTATCATATATTTATATAGATTTTAATCGCTAACATTCTTTTGAAAAATACTTTTTTTGCTTTACTTCTATAGTGAAAAGGTTTACAATTATAGTAAGAAAATTTCAGGAGGTTTCATTATGGCACAACGTTACCAAAATATCATGGTCGCAATCGATGGTTCTAAAGAAGCGGACTTGGCTTTTGTCAAGGGAGTTCATTCTGCTCTACGAAACGACGCTAAACTCACCATCGCACATGTCATTGACACACGCGCTCTCCAAAGCGTATCCACCTTTGATGCTGAAGTTTATGAAGAACTCCAAGTCGACGCTGAAAGTCTGATGAAAGAGTACGAAAAACGTGCTAAAGATGCTGGTGTGGCAAATGTTCATATCGTCATTGAAATGGGAAATCCAAAAACCCTCTTGGCACGTACTATTCCCGATGCTGAAGAAGTGGACCTCATCCTCGTTGGTGCAACTGGTCTCAACGCCTTTGAACGCCTCTTGGTCGGATCTTCATCTGAATACATCCTCCGCCATGCTAAGGTCGATTTGCTGGTTGTGAGAGAACAAGAAAAAACCTTATAGTCACGAAGAAAAGGAGCCCAGAGCTCCTTTTTCTTTACTGTTTATTTCTCTCTTTATGGCGTTCATAAGCCTTGAGCTGGCGCTGCAGTTCCTTTTTAATAGCAGGTTCTGGAGCATATTTTTCTTCCCAATCATCTGGTTTTAAGATTTTATGGGTCACTGGATCAAAGTGAGCCTTGCCATCTGGAAAAATTTTCCCCATATTGGCATGATGAACAATATCAAAAATACGTTCTGGGTCCACCCCCATCAAGACAAAACTACCGTAGGTGAAATAAAGCGTGTCAATCAAGGCATCCACTTGCCCTATCAAATCTTGCTGAGCAGGGGTCTTCTTGGCTACTTTATCTGCCGCCTTATCAAGAGCTTGATGAAGTTGCAATAGAGCTTGATCAAAGTCCTCTTCAGAAGGACTGGCAGCTCGAACAAATTCCACCAATTCTTCTATTTTAAAGCCAGCCCTGTGGGTTGCACCTTCTAAATCCCAAGCTCGAGGTTCTTCTTGGGTTCGTTCATCCATCATGTGGTGGAAGGTCTTGACCTTATTGAAATGATAGTCACGGCTGACAAAGACTTTTTCTGAGGCCAGAACACCAAAATGTTCTAGGGCCTTGTGGATTCCATCTTGCTGATTGCTGGTAGTGATGTGCTTGGCAACTTCCTTGACACTGCTACTACCATTTCCCATAGCGACCGACATACCTACACCCGCCAGCATTTCTAGGTCGTTATCGGAGTCACCAAAGGCCATGACTTGGTTGAGATCAAAACCATATTCTTTCCCGACTCGGCGTATACCTTCCAATTTTGAATTTCCTTGATTGATGACATCCGCTGCAAATGGATTACTACGTGTCAATTTCAAATCTTCAAAATCAGCTGCTGCCTTCTCAGATTCTTCTGGCGTCATCAGCATCAAAACTTGGTAGATAGGTTGATTCATCAGATGAAGCAGGTCTTCTTCCTTTTGGGGAACCACCTTGCTGACCATACGATTAAAGGAATGACTCACCGTCCGAGTTAAAACAGAGGGAACGAAGCGACTGATTCGTTGGGAAAAAGAACCCAGACCAAAGGACATGATTTTGGAACCCAACATGGCATCCTTGGTCCCTAGAGCAATCTCCTTGCCCTCTTTTTTAGCATACGTAATAAGCTGGCGCAAGTGTGACTTGGAAATAGGACTCGTGAACAAGACTCTGTCTTTAGTAAAGATATACTGGCCATTGTAGGTTACCGCAAAATCCAGATCCAAATCGTCCATCAATTCCTTAACAAAAAAAGGTCCTCGCCCTGTCGCTACACCAACTAGCACCCCTTGTTCTTTGACAATCTTAATCGCGTCCTTAGTGGATTTCAAAACACTCTTGCGATCGTTAACCAAGGTTCCATCGATATCAAAAAAAACCGCTTTGACTTCCATCCTATCCCAATCTCCCCTTTTGTGATACAATGATTATACCACATTTCAGAAAGAGTGAGTAAATCATGCCTAAGAAAATCCTTGTTTTACATACAGGTGGGACTATTTCCATGCAGGCCGATGCTTCTGGCGCTGTTGTGACGAGTTCAGATAATCCCATGAACCATGTGTCCAACCCACTTGAAGGAATCCAAGTCCACGCCTTGGACTTTTTTAACCTACCAAGCCCCCATATCAAACCCAAGCATATGCTGGCCCTCTACCAAAAAATTAAAGAGGAAGCAGATAACTACGATGGAGTAGTGATCACACACGGAACCGATACTTTAGAGGAAACAGCCTATTTCCTTGATACCATGGAAGTTCCCCATATGCCTATCGTTCTAACAGGCGCCATGCGTAGTTCCAACGAACTCGGCAGTGATGGCGTTTATAATTATCTGAGTGCTTTACGAGTGGCCAGCGATGACAGAGCTGCTGACAAAGGGGTTTTGGTTGTTATGAACGATGAAATCCACGCTGCCAAGTATGTTACCAAGACGCATACGACCAACGTCGGCACCTTCCAGACCCCAACACATGGACCACTTGGTCTGATTACGAAGCGGGAAATCCTCTACTTCAAAACAGCTGAACCTCGTGTTCGCTTTGACCTTGATCACATACAAGGCTTGGTCCCTATCATCTCGGCTTATGCTGGTATGACAGATGAGCTGATTGATATGCTGGATTTGGAGCAATTGGATGGTTTGATTATCCAAGCCTTCGGAGCTGGTAATATTCCCAAAGAAACGGCTGAAAAGTTAGAAAGCCTTCTGCAAAAAGGAATCCCAGTCGCCCTTGTTTCACGATGCTTTAACGGTATTGCGGAACCTGTTTATGCCTACCAGGGCGGGGGCGTGCAGTTGCAAAAATCTGGTGTCTTCTTTGTTAAAGAACTCAACGCCCAAAAAGCCCGCCTAAAGCTCCTCATTGCCCTCAATGCCGGACTAACAGGACAGGCTTTGAAAGACTATATGGAAGGGTAAGTCTCTTCTCTAAATCATGACCACCCGTCAAACGGGTGGTTTGTCCCAGGGCTATAAGCCCAAATTACCAGCCAGCGCCTAAAGACGCTGGCTTTCACTTTGTTCAAGCCTTATTGCTCTTGAC